>NZ_JABERS010000031.1:0-50330 GCF_013168745.1 Aeromonas sp. TW 6
CCTGGCGGCAATAGCGCAGTGGAACCACCTGACCCCATGCCGAACTCAGAAGTGAAACGCTGTAGCGCCGATGGTAGTGTGGCATTCGCCATGCGAGAGTAGGACACTGCCAGGCACCCAATTAAACGGTGATGTGAAGAATCACATAACCGGCTGCGAGGATGACACCTCACAAACAAGCAGCAAAAGATTTAGCGAAAGCTAACCGAATGCGGAGCGGTAGTTCAGTCGGTTAGAATACCGGCCTGTCACGCCGGGGGTCGCGGGTTCGAGTCCCGTCCGCTCCGCCACTAAATTGGAAGGCCTTCCCTGACGGGAAGGCCTTTTTGCTTTCTGACATTTACCCAATCCCTCATCCTCAGTGCCAGGTGGCTTGGCCGGGTTATCCTCATTTCCCTACACGACCATCTCCGCCTTGCCGAATGGCATCCACGCTTCATTCGTGGTCACACATATAGACAGTTCAGGGATGACTCAACAATCTGCCTGGCGGAGCAGAAGCCAGTGGCCATTGTTACCTGGAATCAGTCGCCAGGAGCACTCTGGCTGGTTGGCCGCGGCTGATCTGCTGCGCTCTGAGGGCCTAGTGGATATCGCTGAGTATAGATGAGGGAGGGCGGAGGAAAGGCAAGGAGCGCTACTGTGGCTGCCTCTGGTGGGTATACAAACAGGTTATCAGTGATGCAGATGGCGTGATGTAGGCAGGATCGCTCAGGCTGATTCCATTTTCTGTTGTGTGGCGAGCAAGGGGTGCACAAAAGAAAAGGGGACAGCAGATGCTGTCCCCTCAAGTCATTTCGTCCATTCCCTGAACTGCCATGCTCCCTGCAATCCTTGACGCTATCCTTTCCTTTGGAAATTCCCCTTCCCAATCCGTTGGGGTGTCCTGTGGCCTTCCTAGCCTGGCAATCTGTCCTGATTGCTTCACCCTCTCCTTCCTGGAGGTGTCCATTACCACATCCCGTGGTGTTCCTGCGTCATCCTGACTGATAACCATCCTGGCTATCACGCTTCATCTTGAAGCTGTTCCTGACCGCGTCTTGCGGTGTCTCATCCTTGATGAGTGACAATCCGTGCCACTCAACCTCATCCCGAGGTATCCAACTACCGCATCCTGCGGTTGTCCTGTCGCTCCTTGTGATAACCATCCTGGCTATCAACCCCATCCCGAGGTGTTCCTTGCCCACATCCTGCAGGCTATTCCTTGTTTATGCGCTGTTTCTGCATCCTGCCGAATCAGCTCGTCCTTGTGAGACCCATACTAAGGCAATTGCAGGCTCGAACAAGGTGTGCAATCGGATTGAGCTCCGTGACATATGGTACAGAAATGGGCTGGCGTGGAATATTATCTATGTTTATCAGTTGTTTAGATAGTTTCCATGGAAAGTATACCCAGTGCGGGATGGCTTCACGTACGGTTCAACACTGAGGGGTCTTACAGGGGGAATGGCAGATCTCTTACAAGCAGAAATCGGTAGGAAAACGATGGTACAGCTGCTTCAATCAGGGGTGTAAGAGTTCAAAATTAATTGAATACTTATGCTTTAAAAGTAGACAAAAGCCGAGATAAATCTCGGCTTTGTATTGTCTGCTGGTTTCTTTAGCTGACCCTTGTCCCAGGAGTCGGGTAGGCCTTGCGCAGTGATTCGGGTGCAAGCACCTCCAGGTTGCCGCTCATGTTGTTCAGCCAGGAGCGGAACTCGGGCGTATCCTGCACTTCGGTCTCCACCACCACGCTGCGCTTGTCGTAACGGGTCATGCGCGGGTTATGCCCCGGGATTTGTCCATCGATCAGGGTCGGGCAGTTGGCATCGATGCGCCCGACGAAGCGGATCGGACCGCTGACGTCCTGATAACCCTGGTCGCGGATCAGCTTCTGGATATTGAAGTCCTTCGGCTGGGTCGCGCTGAAGTTGGTCAACTCCACGTTCTTGATGTGATCGAACGGAATGCCGTAGACCTTGGGATCCAGCTCGGAGAGGGTACAGAGCAGGATGGGGCCATCGGGCTGGTTCAGGATGCCGAGGGGATTGATTCGGTCATAGCAGAGCCAGACAGTACGCTCCTTGATGACACGCTGGATCTCGGCGCTGAATTTGCGGCCACGCCAGAGGGCGTCGCGGATCAGAGTGCTGCGGCGGATCTCCGGATTGCCAGCGAAGGGGCGAGGTGACTGGTGCACGCTCTCCAGCCAGCGCTCGGCCAGTTCGCTCTGGCTGTCGCGGATCACCTGACCAGCCTTGTCGATCAGCGGGTTCAATTCGGTCAGCACGCTTGCCGGCAACAGTTGGCTTGCCTGGTCGCTCCAGGTTTTCAGGGCCACTGCCAGCGAGAGCGGCATGATGTTGGCAAAGTCATTGAGACCATGGCGCTCGAAGCACCAGCCATGAGGCTTGCTGCGCTCATCGGAGGTGAGGTCGAACAGTCCCATGCCGGACATCTCTTCCAGGTCCCGTTGCACGGTACGGAGACTGACGTGAATGCCTTCCTCTTCCAGTTTTACCTGGAGTTGGCTGGCGGTCAGCTTGTAAGGGCGGTGCGGGATGCAACGCGCCAAGGTCAGTTGTCGTAACAGCTTCTTACTCATGGTGCATGCCTTCACTGGTTTAGCGTTGAGTGTATCCTAGCCATGGCCTGCGACAGTCTATGTCGCAAGTTTTGCTGCGACAACTGTCGCCATTTTCATACATGAAGAAGCAAGTCATTGATAAATAAAACAAAACAACAGATAAAAGGGGTTGTTTGAGCCCTTTTTTTATTGAAAACAAGCCTTGCGAGGATGCTCGCGACCAGGGTGACAGGAAGGAAATGGAAGCAGTAAGGAGGGGGAGGTGGGAAGGAGGTGGGGGACGGGCCCCCACCTCGACACGTCGTTATGCCAGCCAGGACCAGGCTGATTTGGTGATGGCTGCGCCCACCATGTAGCCGAATACTGCGAGAGCGGCTACTCCGGCCACCAGCTTCTGACCGCGGGCAGGGCGCTTGAGCGCCATGACGCCCAGGCCGATGTAGATCATCAGGGCAATCAGCTTGGCCATCAACCAGGGCTGCTGGCCAGGGCTCATCTGCAGGGTCACCGCCAGCAGCACGCCAAACAGCAGCAGGAAGGTGTCGTTGATGTGGGGCAGCACCTTCAACCATTTCTGTTGCAGCCGCCCGCTGCCCGCCAGCGCCAGGCTCCAGCGGTAGAGGAAGAGCAGCAGGCTGACCAGGGCCAGGGTCATGTGAAGGTGTTTGAGCATGGGGTAATAGGCAATCATGTTGCTTCCTTGTTGTTGTCGGGCAGACCGCTGTTCCATTGATGGGCGTGGGTACGCTCCTGTCCTTCCTGATCGTCTTGCAGCAGGTCGGAGAGGATGTCGCGGTATTGCAGGCTCTTGTTGATATAGGTGTGCTCGTCGTCCAGGTAGTTGACCTGTTCCCGCAGCAGCCGGTTGTCATACTGCTTGAACATCTGCCCCGCACGCCAGGCCTGATTGGCCCTGAATCCCAAGAGGGTGAGTGCTTCTACCCCAAGATCCACGGCCGACCCCAGGGTTTCGCGGTGCACGCTGTCTATCCCGTGGCGCAGGATCTCGTGGGCATGGGGTCTGTCCTGGGCACGGGCCAGTATTCTGAGGTGCGGGAAGTGCTTTTTCACCATCTCGATCACTTCGAGGGAGGTGGCCGGGTCATTGAGGGAGAGCACCAGCAGTTTGGCCTTGTGGGCGCCGGCCGCGTGCAGCAGGTCGAGTCGGCTGGCATCCCCATAAAACACCTGGTAGCCGTACTTTCTCAGCATCTCTATCTGGCTGGCATCCTGCTCCAGGATGGTGGTGCCAATACCATGGCCGTGGAGCAGGCGCCCCACTATCTGACCGAAGCGACCGAAGCCGGCGATGATGACCGGGTGTTCCACCAGCTCGGGCTGTTCATGTTCGGGGGTGTCACTCTGGTTGCGGTAGTCGAACCAGGGCTGGATCACCCGATCGTTGAGGATAAGCAGCAGCGGTGTCAGCGCCATGGAGAGGGCGACGACCAGAGTCAGCAGTGAGATGGTGCTGCCCGGCAGTACCTTGTTCTGGGCGGCGAACGAGAACAGCACGAAGGCGAACTCCCCGCCTTGGGCCAGGGCCAGGGCGAAGGTCCAGCGCTGGTTAGGGGAGAGGCGAATGACAAAGCCGAGCCCCATCAGCACCAGCCACTTGAGCACCATCAGACCGATCACCAGTGCCGGGATCAACAGGGGATGGGCGGCAAAGAGGCTGAAGTCGATGCCGGCACCCACCGACATGAAGAAGAGGCCGAGCAGCAACCCCTTGAACGGCTCTATGTCCGCTTCCAGCTCGTGGCGGTATTCGCTGTCCGCCAGCACCACGCCGGCGAGGAAGGAGCCGAGGGCGGGGGAGAGGCCGACGGATTCCATCAGCACGGCGATGGCGATCACCAGCAGCAGGGCGGCAGCGACGAAGATCTCCCGCATGTGGGACTGGGCGATGGCGCGAAACACCGGCCGCATCAGGTAATGACCACCCAGCACGATGCCGGCGATGGCGGCCACCACCAGCAGGCCGTGCTGCCAGCCTGCCAGCTCCGAGCTGCCGCTGCTGGCGACCGGCGCGATGGCCAGCAGCGGCAGGATCGCCAGGATGGGGATGACGGCGATGTCCTGGAACAGCAACACCGCAAACGCGGAGCGGCCGCTCTCGCTCTGCATCAGTTTGCGCTCCTGTAGGCTCTGCAGCACGATGGCGGTGGAGGAGAGCGCAAGAATGAGACCGATGGCGAGCCCCTGCTGCCAGGGCAGACCCAAAAGATAACCCACCCCGGTCAGGGCGACACTGGTGAGCAGCACCTGCAGACCACCGGTGCCGAGGATGGGCCCTTTCAGTTGCCACAACAGGGCCGGGCGCAGCTCCAGACCGACCAGAAACAGCATCAGCACCACCCCGAACTCGGCGAAGTGCATCACGTCTTTCTGCTCGCCCACCAGACCAAGCAGGAAGGGACCTATGATGATCCCCGCCAGCAGGTAGCCAAGGACGGAGCCCAGCCCCCACCGCTTGGCCAGCGGGACGGCGATCACCGCCGCCGAGAGGTAGATCAGGGCATCAAACAGCAATCCATGTCCCATCAGCGGCTCCTCCTTAACATGATGAATGCCGGTGAGGGCTGGCCGGGCCTGCGCCCGGATCGAGTGTGTGTCATGGGAGTGCCCCCAGCAGATCGCGCAGATAGGGGCTCTCGGCCAGTTGGGCCGGGGTCAGATGCTCGTCACGCAGGGCGCACAGCAGCTGGCGATAGTCCTGGCCGCAGCGGCGCAGCGCCTCGGGATCCTCGAGCTTGTGGAAAGAGTGCAGCACGAAAGGGGGCAGCCAGCGCATGCCGCACAGCTGTGCGGTCTGCTGGAAGGGGAGCAGGAAGTCGAGCAGCGGGCGCTGGTTGTAGCCGGCGCGGCAGTAGGATTCGGGGCCACCCCCCGTGGTGATGGCGCTGAGCCACTGCTTGCCGTTGAGGGCGTGGGCCTCGGGGCCGTAGGCATAGCCGTACTCCAGCACCAGGTCCATCCACTCTTTCATGATGGCCGGGCAGGAGTACCAGTAGAAGGGGTGCTGGAAGACGATGATGTCGTGCTCCGCCAGCAGGGCCTGTTCCCGTTTCACGTTGATGAACATGTCCGGATAGCGCTGGCAGAGATCGTGCAGGGTTATCCCCTCCAGCCCCTCGATGGCATGCAGCAGTTGCTTGTTGGCCCGGGAACTCTGCAGCGCCGGGTGTGAAAAGATGACCAGAATGCGTTTCATGGGATTCCTGAAGAGGGTCTGCTGCCGGCACATGCGACAGATTGTGAGCTGAAACGTTATCAAGAAGCTCCCTGGCCCGCCAGTTCCGGGATCAGTGCGCGCAGCGCCGGATTCAGGGTCTGGTGGGCGGGGTAGCAGAGGCCGATGCGGCGGAACATCCGGGGGGCGCTCACGGGCAGGGTGCACAGGCCCGCTTCGTCCTCCACCAGCCCGTCGGGCAGGAAGCTGATACCCACCCCGGCCAGCACCAGCGCCATCACCAGCCCCTTGCTCTCGGCCTTGGCCACCAGATTGAGGGTGAGCCGGTCACAGGCCAGCAGGCCTATGGTTTGCTGATGGGCTTCGCAGGGGGGGCACTCAATAAAATCATAATGTTGCAACTCAGCCAGCTCGATATGCGCCCTGCCCGCAAGAGGGTGTCCCCTGGGAACGCACAGCACGTACTCCTCTTCCCAGAGCGGCAGGAAGATCTCGTCCTCCCGGCGCAGGGCATCCAGGGTCAGTCGGCAGTCGGCCGGGGTGCCGTAATCGGAGAGGGTGAGATCCAGCTCGGGCAGCACCCCCTGCACCCGCCGAAGCAATCCCGCCAGCCGACGGCGGCTGAGGTCGGGCATGATGGCCATGTTGAGTCTCGCACGCGTCGCCTTCTGGCGAAACAGAGTCGGCAGGCGACGCGCCTCTTCCACCAGCTTGACGGCGTGGGGATAGAGATAGTGGGCCGGATCCTTCGCTTCCACCCCCTTCTTGCCCCGGATGAAGAGGCTGTCCCCCAGGCTCTCTTCGAGCTGGCGAAGGCCGGCGGAGAGGGAGGGTTGGCTCACGTGGCAGCGGGCTGCCGCTGCCGTGATGTTCTTCTCTTCATAAATGGCGATGAAGAAGCGCAGCAATCTCAGGTCCAGCATGGGGATACCATAGTTAATTCAGATGATAACCAGCGGAAAACTATATTTATCGCCGATGGATGTAGCGACTATAGTGACTGGGTCCCGTGCTGGCCAGCCCTTGTTTGACGCCCATTTCAACGCATCAGAAGGAAAACTCCATGTCCAAGTCCCTCGTGGTGATCACCGGTGCCTCCGCCGGGATCGGTGCCGCCATTGCCCGCGCCTTCTCCACCGCCGGCCATCCGCTGCTGTTGCTGGCCCGCCGGGTCGAGCCCATGCAGGCGCTGAACCTGCCCGATACCCTCTGCATCGGGGTCGATGTCACCGACACCGCCGCCATGAAGGCCGCCGTGGCGCAGGCGGAGGCGCAATTCGGCCCGGTGGGATGTCTGGTCAACAATGCCGGCGTCATGCTGCTGGGGCAGGCCGACGTGCAGGATCCCGCCGAGTGGCAGCAGATGCTCAACATCAACGTGATGGGGGTTCTGAATGGCGTGCATGCGGTACTGGCCGGCATGAAGGCCCGCCGCAGCGGCACCATCATCAACATCAGCTCCATCGCCGGTCGCAAGACCTTCCCGAACCATGCCGCTTACTGCGCCACCAAGTTCGCCGTCCACGCCCTGACCGAGAATATCCGGGAAGAGGTGGCCGATGTGGGCGTGCGGATGGTGACCATCGCTCCGGGCGCGGTGGAGACCGAGCTGCTCAGCCACACCACGGACGAGCGCATCAAGGCGGGCTACCACGACTGGAAGGATCAGATGGGAGGCGTCATTGCACCCGAGGTGATCGCCGACGCCGTGCTCTACGCCTGGCACCAGCCGGCCAACGTCTGCGTGCGGGAGATCGTGCTGGCAGCCACCCGTCAGCAACCCTGATGCAAACGGGGGAGGGGTTGACCCTCCCCCTGGGCCAAGGGTTACCATAGGCCCTCTTTCGTCATTGAGTCGTCTCATGGTCCTGACCCGTCGCCAACTCGCTTGCGCCCGCCGCTGGCTCCCCCTGTGGAGTCTGGTGCTGGTGCTGATGTCGTTTGGCAGCCGTGCGGCCACCGATCTCTGTACCCTGACGCCCCATTGCAGCCAGAGCGAGCGAACCCTGGAAAAAGCCATGCCCTGCGGCAGCTTCACCTCGGCGCTCGCCATGACGGTGCTCACCAGCGACAGCCTGACGGTTGCCCGGCTTGAGCCCGACAGGCCGACATTCCTCTCTCCCTCTCTGTTCATGCCGGAGGCGCCCCTGGAGCGTCTCGAGCGTCCGCCCCGTCACCACGGCTGAGTCGAGTTTCCCTTTCCGGGCATTTCTTCTTAACCGAGGTGAGATATGTACAAGTCCCTGTTATTGGCCGTGCTGGCCGGTACCGTCAGTGTTTCTGCTTTGGCAACCGGGCAGATGACCGTCTACAAGTCCCAGTATTGCGGTTGCTGCAAGACCTGGATCAAGCACATGGAAGAGAACGGCTTTGAGGTCAAGGTCGTGGAAACCGAGCAGCTTGACCCGATCAAGCAGCAGCATGGCATCACCCCGCAGCTGGCCTCCTGCCACACCGGCGTGGTGAACGGCTATGTGGTGGAGGGGCATGTGCCTGCTGCCGACGTGCAAAAGCTGCTCAAGGAAAAACCGGCGATCCGCGGTCTGACCATTCCGGGGATGCCCCAGAGTGCGCCGGGCATGGATATTCCAGGTCAGCCCTATCAGGTGCTGAGCATCAGTGACGAGGGCGCGACCAAAGTCTGGTCGAGCTACCCCGGCTGATGGATGCTGACCGTGAGCAGACACACTTCCATCATGTGAGGCACACCTGAGCGAACCCGTGTCGCCCACGGTCAGGGAGGAGGGCCGCCATCGCGAGATGGCGGCCCTTTTTCGTCGATTTGGGGGGGAATGTCCGGGGAGCCCTTGCAACCCCGGGCGACAAGGGGCAGATTGATCGCCAATTTTTATTTTCTCAGGGACGCTTTTCCCACTGCCTGCCGGTGTGCCGTCTGGATGCGTGCAGCACCAGCGGGAGGGGCTGCCCTGTGACAGCGCAAAGGATGCGACATGTTCACCTTTTCCCGGGGGTTGCTGCTGGCTTGCCTGCTTGCTGCGCCCTGTTCCCATGCCAACGAAGAGTCCGCCATGCCTACAAGTGATACTTCCACCCAGCCTGTCATTGTCCCCCCGGTGGCTGCCAAGCACCCCCATACCCTGAAAAAACACGGGGACACGCGCGTCGACAACTACTACTGGCTGCGTGACGACGAGCGGCAGAAGCCCGAGGTGCTGGACTATCTCAAGGCCGAGAATGCCTACACCGAGGCCATGCTCGCACCGATCAAGCCGCTGCGCGAGCAGCTCTACAAGGAGATGGTGGCCCGTATTCCCCAGCAGGACGAGTCTGTCCCCTACGTGAAGAACGGCTACCGCTATCAGACCCGTTACGAGCCGGGCAAGGAGTACGCCATCTACTCCCGCAGCAAGGTGGAAGGGGACGGGGCGCCCGCCCTGCTGCTGGATGGCAACCAGCGCGCCGAAGGCCACGAGTTCTATGCCCTGGGGGCGCTCGAGGTGAGCCGCAACAACCGCTGGCTGGCGGTGGCGGAAGATTATCTCTCCCGCCGTCAATACAGGATCCAGTTCCTCGATCTGGAGAGCGGCGCCTGGGCCGCCGACACCCTCGAGAACACCTCCGGCAACCTGGTGTGGGCCAACGACAGCAAGACGGTCTTCTATGTGCGCAAGCACCCCAAGACCCTGCTGCCCTACCAGGTCTATCGCCACGAGCTGGGCACGGATCCCGCGAAGGATACCCTGGTCTACGAGGAGAAGGACGACTCCTTCTATGTGAGCCTCTACGCCACCACCTCGGAAGATTTCATCGTCATCTCCCTCTCCAGCACCACCACCAGCGAGGCGCGCCTCATTGATGCCAATGTGCCGGGCCAGACGCCACGCCTGTTCCTGCCCCGTCAGGTGGATCACGAATACAGCCTGGATCACTACCGCGGTCGCTTCTATGTGCGCTCCAACAAGGACGGCAAGAACTTCGGCCTCTATGAGACCAAGGAGAGCCCGGTGGATCGCTGGAAGGCGGTGATCGCCCCCAATCCGGACGTGCTGCTGGAGAGCTATGCCCTGTTCAGGGACTGGCTGGTGCTGGAGGAGCGCAGCCAGGGGTTGACCCGGTTGCGTCAGGTCAACTGGCAGAGCGGCGAACAGAAGGAGATCGCCTTCGACGATCCCGCCTATGTCACCTGGCTTGCCTACAACCCGGAGCCGGACACCAGCGCCCTGCGCTATGGCTACTCCTCCATGACCACGCCGTCCTCCACCTATGAGCTCGACATGGACAGCGGCAAGCGGACTCTGCTCAAGCAGCAGCCGGTGGCGGGCTTCGTGCCTGCGCAATATGCCAGCGAGCGGCTCTGGATCACCGCCCGTGACGGCGTGGCCGTGCCGGTGTCGCTGGTCTATCGCAAGGACAAGTTCAAGAAGGCAGGGGGTGGTGCAGGCACCAATCCCCTGCTGGTCTACGGCTATGGCTCCTACGGCGCCAGCATGGACCCGGACTTCAGCAGCTCACGCCTGAGCCTGCTGGACCGGGGCTTCGTCTACGCCATCGCCCATATCCGGGGTGGCGAGGAGCTGGGCCGCACCTGGTATGAAGAGGGCAAGCTGCTCAAGAAGCAGAACACCTTCAACGACTTCATCGACGTGACCGAGGCGTTGGTGGCGCAAGGCTACGGCGCCAGGGATCAGGTCTATGCCATGGGAGGCAGCGCCGGCGGCCTGCTGATGGGGGCCGTCATCAACCAGGCGCCCCAGCTCTATCGCGGCGTGGTGGCCCAGGTGCCCTTCGTCGACGTGGTCACCACCATGCTGGACGAGTCCATTCCCCTCACCACAGGGGAGTATGACGAGTGGGGTAACCCGAACCAGAAGCGCTACTACGACTACATGAAGGCCTACAGCCCCTACGATCAGGTCAAGGCCCAGGCCTACCCGAATCTGCTGGTGAGCACGGGGCTGCACGACTCCCAGGTGCAGTACTGGGAGCCGGCCAAGTGGGTGGCCAAGCTGCGTGAGCTGAAGACGGACGACAACCAGTTGCTGCTCAGCACCGACATGGAGGCCGGTCATGGCGGCAAGTCGGGCCGTTTCAAGGCCTATGAGGACATCGCCCTGGAGTTCGCCTTCATTCTGGAGCTGGCCGGCAGCAAGGCGTGATGGCCGGGCCCAAATGAAATCAGCTTGTTACCAAACCCCGTTCCGGCAGCCCCGGATCGGGGTTTTTGCATCTTGGCGACAAAAGCGTCATTAACGTCGTGTTTATGCTGTTCAGTAAGCACTTCGCAATATAACGGACCAGGTTTCTAATCCTTGCCAGTCAAGGGTTGCGAAAGAATCTGGGCGTGCTTTTTATTGCTTCCCTTTGATAGTTCATGTAATTAATCTGCCCTTGAGAAATTAATGATCCGCTTCAAACTTCTCGCTATTTAAATCCGCCATTTTGCTGTTTTGTTTGATTTATGTTGGTGTTATGTGCTTAATCGGGGCGTTAATGCTTTTGAACTGACCCGTTTCTGGTCAGATCACCTCCGATCGGCATGACGCTGATTATCTCACTGCAGGATGATGGTGGCTTCTGGAAGGGCGCGTGCTGCTCGACCATTTCCTCGTACGAGGTCGTATAGGCGAACCCAGTATTGGTGCGGGTCTGTCTCATATTCTCCCGGGAAACGGGTGAAATAAATCAATGAAAAGGATGAAGAACATGAAAGGATTATCCTTGGCGTGCGCCTTGTCGGCGGCTCTGGTCGGTGTGTCGTTTGGTGGTCCGGTGCAAGCGCAGGAGCGCTTCGTGACCATAGGCACCGGCGGTCAGACCGGCGTCTACTACGTGGCGGGCCAGTCCATCTGCCGCTTCCTCAACCGCGGCGCCGCCGATCACCAGATCAAGTGCAACGCCCCGGCCAGTGGCGGTGGTGTTGCCAACGTCAACGGCATCCGCTCCGGCGAATTCAACTTCGGCATCATGCAGTCCGACCACCAGTACAAGGCGATGAAGGGCGTCGAGCCGTTCAAGGCCGAAGGTCCGATGGATGACATCCGCGCCGTCTTCTCCCTGCAGAGCGAAGTGTTCACCATCCTGGCCCGCAAGGACGCCAAGGTAGCCAGCTTCGACGACCTGAAGGGCAAGCGCGTCAACATCGGCAACCCGGGTTCCGGTCAGCGTGACACCTTCGAAGAGATCATGACCGTGAAGGGCTGGGACAAATCCGCCTTCAGCCTGGTCTCCGAACTGAAACCCGCCGAGCAGGCCTCTGCCCTGGGTGACAACAACATCGACGCCATGAGCTACTTCGTCGGCCACCCGAACGGCGCCATCCAGGAAGCCTCCACCACCACGGACACCGTGCTGGTACCGGTCACCGGCCCCGAGATCGACAAGCTGCTGGCCGAGAAGAGCTACTACAGCAAGGCCGAGATCCCGGGTGGTCTCTACAAGGGCAGCCCGAACCCGACCCCGTCCATCGGTGGCAAGGCGGTGCTCTCCACCAGCGCCAAGGCCGACCCGGAAGTGGTCTACCAGCTGGTCAAGTCCGTGTTCGACAACCTGGACCGTTTCAAGCGCCTGCACCCGGCCTTCGCGGATCTGAAGGAAGCCGACATGATCAAGGTGGGTCTCTCCGCTCCGCTGCATGAAGGCGCTGTGCGTTACTACAAGGAACGTGGCTGGATGTAATCCGGCTGCGTCTTCGGATGTGCCCCGGACTCGCTCCTCCTTCGGGGGAGCGAGTCTCATTTATTGCAGTACCTACAGAGTCACACTATGCAGCAAACACAACAACAAGAGGCGCTCTCGGCCGAGGAGCTGATCGCCCAGGACGTCGGCGCCAGGCTGCCCGTCGGCCCCATGAGCTGGATCATCGCGGGTCTTGCGCTGATCTGGTCCCTGTTCCAGCTCTGGATTGCCTCGCCGCTGCCCTTCTCCCTCGGCATCGGCGTCCTCAACGACACTGAAACACGCTCGATTCACCTGGCCTTCGCCATCCTGCTCGCCTACCTGGTGTTCCCGGCCATGCGCAGCTCACCGCGAGACAGGGTTCCCCTTGCCGACATCGCCCTCGGCCTCGTCGGTGCCGCCGTCGCCAGCTATCTGTTCGTCATGTACCAGGAGCTTGCCCAGCGTCCTGGCAACCTGACCACCATGGACTTCGCGGTGGCCTGCGTCGGCATCCCGCTCCTGCTGGAAGCGGCCCGCCGCGCCCTGGGCCCGGCCCTGGCGGTCATCGCCATCGTCTTCCTGGCCTACAGCCTGGCCGGTCCCTGGATGCCTTCCCTGCTGGCCCACCGCGGGGTGAGCCTGCATGCGCTGGCCAACCACCAGTGGATCACCACCGAAGGGGTGTTCGGCATCGCCCTTGGGGTCTCCACCAGCTTCGTCTTCCTGTTCGTGCTGTTTGGCGCCCTGCTCGAGCGTGCCGGTGCGGGCCATTACTTCATCCAGCTCGCCTTCAGCCTGCTGGGTCACCTGCGCGGCGGCCCGGCCAAGGCGGCCGTGGTCGCCTCGGCACTGACCGGCGTCATCTCCGGCTCCTCCATCGCCAACGTGGTGACCACGGGCACCTTCACCATCCCCATGATGAAACGGGTCGGTTTCTCCAAGGAGAAGGCCGGCGCGGTGGAAGTGGCCTCTTCGGTCAACGGCCAGATCATGCCGCCGGTCATGGGGGCTGCTGCCTTCCTGATGGTGGAGTACGTGGGCATCCCCTATGTGGAGATCATCAAGCACGCCTTCCTGCCGGCGGCCATCTCCTACATCGCCCTGCTCTACATCGTGCACCTCGAGGCGCTCAAGCTCGGGATGCAGCCCATCGGCAACCGTCAGCCGCGCCCCTGGCTGCGCCGCCTGACCGGCTTCGCCTTCGGTGCCGCCCTCATCAGCGGCCTTTCCATGGCGGTCTACTACGGTCTGGGCTGGCTCAAGCCGGTACTGGGTGACTATGCCCTGCCGGGGATCAGCGTGCTGCTGGCCGTCGCCTACCTGGGACTGCTGAAGATCGCCGCGAGCAACGCGCCGCTGCCGGCGGAAGACCCGGACAAGCCACTGGACGAGCTGCCCGAGACCCGCGCTGTGCTGCTCTCCGGCCTGCACTTCCTGCTGCCCGTGGTGGTGCTGGTGTGGTGTCTGATGGTGGAGCGACTCTCCCCCGGCCTGTCGGCCTTCTGGGGGTCGGTGATGCTCATCATCATCCTGCTGACCCAGCGACCGCTGCTGAACTGGCTGCGCACCGACGGCAAGCATGACTACGGCTCCTTCACCGATGGCGTGGTGGACCTGCGCGAGGGGCTGATTGCCGGTGCCCGCAACATGATCGGCATCGGCATTGCCACCGCCACTGCCGGCATCATCGTCGGGGCCGTCTCCCAGACCGGCGTCGGCCTGGTGCTGGCGGATCTGGTGGAGTTCCTCTCCATGGGCAACCTGCTGCTCATGCTGATCCTCACCGCGCTGCTGAGCCTCATCCTCGGCATGGGGCTGCCGACCACTGCCAACTACATCGTGGTATCGAGCCTGCTGGCGCCGGTGATCGTCACCCTGGGTCAGCAGAACGGCCTCATCGTGCCGCTCATCGCGGTGCACCTGTTCGTCTTCTACTTCGGCATCATGGCGGACGTGACCCCGCCGGTGGGGCTGGCCTCGTTCGCCGCGGCCGCCGTCTCCAAGGGCGACCCCATCAAGACCGGGATCACGGCGTTCTACTACAGCCTGCGTACCGCGGCGCTGCCGTTCCTGTTCATCTTCAACACCGATCTGCTGCTCATCAACGTGGACTTCGCCCACGGCGTACTGATCTTCTTCGTGGCCACCATCGCCATGCTGATCTTCGCTGCCGCCACCCAGGGCTTCTTCCTGGTGAAGAGCCGCTGGTACGAGAGCGTGCTGCTGCTGCTGGTGGCCTTCACCCTGTTCCGTCCTGGCTTCTGGATGGATCTGCTGCACGACCCGTATCGCGACACCGCCCCGGCCGAGCTGGCCCAGACCATGGGTCAGGTGGAGGCCGAGAGCACCCTGCGCCTGCGCATGGAAGGGGAAGATGCGGTGGGCAAGTTGCGCCGCTTCACCGTGCTGCTGCCGGTGCCTTCGGGCGTCAGTGGTGAGGATCGTCTGGCCAAGCTGGGGATCCAGACCTATGAGCAGGACGGCAAGATCCTGATCGACACCGTCACCTTCGGCAGCCAGGCCGCCGATCTGGGGCTGGAGATGGATCAGCAGATCCTGAGCGTCAAGGCGCCCACCGAGCGCTGGCCCAAGGAGCTGATGTGGCTGCCGGGCTTCCTGCTGTTCGGAGCCGTGGTCTGGCTGCAACGCCGCCGGGTCGCTCGACCCTGATCATCACCCAATAAAAAACGGCGCCTTCGGGCGCCGTTTTTTATGCTGGGCTGTGATGCCGGCCACTTCGGGCCATCAGTCCGGGGCATCAGTTGGACTGGGTCTGCTTCTGTTTTTGCAGTTGGTCGAGGGTCTGCTGCTCCTGCGGGCTGAGGCCAAGCTGCTCGCAGGCCTGTTCAAAGCTAATGCCAAGATGGCACATCATGATATCGATAGCGGGCAGGTAGTTGGTCATAGCGTCTTCCATGGTGATCCTCCAGAACTGTCTCTTATGCCCGAGGGCGGGGATGGGGGCAATTAGACTTTAGGTGTAGGGTGCCATCTGCTTCAGCCTCTGCCACTGGCCGGGGGAATTTGCTACTCTTGCGGGCACTAAAGAGGTTGCCGCCCCAGGGTGAGCAGCCGGTGAGGAGCAGGGCATGTTATTGAGTTTCTTGATCATCGCATCGGGCTGGTGGCACATCCGCGCGGCTTACGGCTCAGACTCCCGTCAGTTCTACATCAGCAAACCCCTGACCATGCTGTTCATCATCGCCCTGGCGTTTGGCTACCAGAGCGACGATCACAACGGCTCCCACGCCTGGATCCTGCTCGGTCTCTGCCTGTCGCTGGCGGGGGACGTGCTGCTGATGCTGCCACGGGATCGTTTCATCCAGGGGCTGGCGGCATTTCTTGTCGCTCACCTCTGCTACATCGTCGGGTTCGCACAGGGGCCCCTGGTGCTCAAGCTGGTGGACGGTCTGCTGCTGCTGCTGGTGGCTGGCATGGTGTTCGGGCTCCTGTGGGGCCAGCTCGGCGAGATGAGGATCCCCGTCTTCTGCTACATGCTGGTGATCATCGCCATGGCCTGGGTGGCTGCCGGTGCCTGGCATGCCTCTCTCACTGCCGGCAGCGCCGCCGCCCTGGTGGGGGCGCTGATGTTCCTCTTCTCCGACAGCATGCTGGCACTGGACAGATTCCGCCGCCCCTTCCCCCATGCCACGGCCTGGATCATGAGCAGCTACTTCGCGGCCCAATTCCTGATCGCCGCCTCCCTGGCGGGCTGACTGGCGGGCAGCCATGAAAAACGGGCCTTCTGGCCCGTTTTGCTATGTGAGCCCCACCTTTCACGCCTCGACCGGTTCTGCGTCAGGGTCCCTTGGGGCCGGCTGCTTGAGCAGCAGCATCAGGGCGCTGGCGACGAGCAGGAAGATACCCATCACGTAGAACACCTGGTTGTAGGCCATGATGGCCGCCTCGCGGCTGATGGTGTTCGACAGCATGGCCCGGGCCTGCAACTGGGCCTGCTCCGGCCCGGCTCCCTGGGCCATCATGGTCTGGGCCAGCTGCATCAGATAGGCCTGCCCCTCGATGCTGGTGGCGGCAAGGGTGCTGCCGATCTGGCTGACATGAGTCCGGGTGTCGTTGTCGATCAGGGTGGCGATGATGGCGATGCCGAAGGCGCCCCCCAGGTTGCGCAGCACGTTGAGCAGGGTCGAGGAAGAGGGGATCTCGTCCGGCGTCAGGCTGGCGGTCGCCACCAGGGAGAGGGGCACCATGATGAAGGGCTGCCCCAGGGCCCGCACGATGAGGGACTGGATCAGCTGGGGCCCGGCGTAGTCGGCGTTCATGTTCACGTTCATGAAGCAGCTGATGGCGAAGACCAGAAAGCCGAAGCTCACCAGATAGCGCGGATCTATCTTGTGGGTCAGCTTGGGCACCAGGGGGAGCACCAGCAACTGGGGCAACCCCATCCACATCAGCACTTCACCGATTTCCAGGGCGTTGTAGTTGTGGATCTGGGTCATGTAGAGGGGCAGCACATAGATGGAGCCCATCAACCCCATGCCGAGCACCAGGTAGGCGAAGCAGGCCAGGGCGAAGCGCGGGTTGTGCAGCAGCCGCAGGTTGACCAGGGGGTGGCGGCGCAGCAACTGGCTGATGACGAAGAATACCAGGGCCACCACCGAGATGACGGTGAGCCGCACGATGAAGCTCGAGCCGAACCAGTCCTCCCGGTTGCCCTCTTCCAGCACCACCTCCAGGAGTCCGAGCCCCACCGCCATGGTGAGGATGCCGATGAGATCCACCCGCTTGATCACCTCCCAGTCCACCGGCTTCCTGTCCAGCCCGTGGGCCAGCATAGCCATCACCAGCAGACCGGGCGGCACGTTCAGATAGAAGATGTAGTGCCAGGACATCTGCTCCGTCAGCCAGCCCCCCAGGGTCGGGCCGATGGCGGGGGCGAAGGTGGCGCACAGGCCGAACAGCGCCATGCCGGTGGCTCGCTTGTGCAGCGGCAGCAGGCTGACGATGAGGGAGAAGGCCATGGGGATCAGGGCCCCGCCGGTGAAGCCCTGCAGCGCCCGAAAGACGATCATGCTGGTGAGGTTCCAGCTGAACGAGCAGAGCACGGAGGCGACGATGAAGGCGCCCGTGGTCCACAGCAGGTAGCGCCGCACGCTCAGTCCCCGGCTCAGCCAGCCGCTCAGCGGTATGGCGATCATCTCCGCCACCAGATAGGAGGTGGAGATCCAGGAGCTCTCGCTCAGGGTGGCCGAGAGTGCCCCCTGAATGTCTTTCAGGGAGGCGTTGGTGATCTGGATGTCGAGGATGGCCATGAAGGCGCCGATGAGGCCCCCCATGACCGCGATCCAGTTGCGGCGTGGTATGGCGTCCATCAGTGGGCGGCCACCACGGGATCAGGGGTGCGGGTGTCGACGATCACCTCGGTGGAGAGGCCGGGCAGCAGCTTGCCCGCCAGGGCGCCCGGATCCGGGATACGGATCTTGACCGGCACCCGCTGCACGATTTTGGTGAAGTTGCCGGTGGCGTTCTCCGGCGGCAGCAGGGCGAACTTGGCACCGGTGGCCGGAGAGAGGCTGTCGATGATCCCCTCGACCGGTTGATCCGGATAGGCATCCAGGATCACCTCCACCTTCTGGCCCGGCTGCATGTGCTGCAACTGGGTCTCTTTGAAGTTGGCCTCGACCCACACCTGGCTCAGGGGCACCAGGCTGGCCACCTGCATACCGGACTGGACGTAGAGCCCTTCCCGCAGGCTGCGCTTGCCGATGATGCCGTCAGCCGGGGCTCGCAGCTCGGTGTAGCCGAGTTCCAGCCTGGCTTGTTCAAGCTGGGCCTCGCTCAAAGCCAGCCTGGCCTGGTTCTGCTTGGCTTCGGCATCCAGCACCAACAGCCGCTCGCGGGCGGCCTGCAGGGCGGCTTTGGCCTCCAGTGCCTGGGCCTGGTTGACCTGCAAGCCGGCGCGCACCTCGTCCAGGCTGTCCTGGGAGCTGTAGTGACGCTCATTGAGCTGGCTGACCCGGCGCACCTGCTGCTGGGCCCGGATCTGCTCGGCATTGGCCGAGCTGACTTTTGCCTCGGCCTGGCGGATGAGGCTCAACTGCTGGATACGGGTGGCGGCGAGGTTATCCGCCGTCGCCTGGTTGAGGTGCAGATCGGCCTCGGCCTCCGCCACCTTGGTTCTGTATTCGCGGTCGTCGAGCCGGGCGATGAGCTGGCCGGCCTTCACCGCCTGGTTGTCGGTCACCAGCACTTCGCTGATGTAGCCGGAGAGCTTGGAACCGATGCCGGTCACCTCGCTTTGAAGGTAGGCGTTGTCGGTGCTCTCGAAGTAGCGGCCATGCAGATACCAGTAACCGGCAAACAGCAGGCCGAGCAGGGCCAGCACCAGGGCGGCCAGCAGGGGGATCTTCTTGTGTTGACTCATGATATTGGTTTTCCTGAACTGTGGCGGGCAGGCTAACATCGTGCAACTGTTTCGATTAGTATCCATTCATGAGATATACAGTTTCACTGGTGAAACAATGGACCTGAATGCTGCCTTAATCCTCGTTCGTATCGTCGACAAGGGCTCCTTTACCGCCGCTGCCCAGGAGCTGGGCATGACCAAGGCGACGGTGAGCCGCCGCATCGCCGAGCTGGAGCAGCGTCTCGGCGCGCGGTTGCTCTATCGCTCCACCCGGCAGCTCACCCTGACGGAAGCCGGTGAACAATATTATCTACGCTGCAGCAAGGCGGTGGAGGAGCTGGCCCAGGCCGAACTGATGCTCAGTGCCAGCCAGCAGGAGGTGACGGGGACCCTCAAGCTGGCGGTGCCCATCGAGACGGGACAGCTGGTGGTGGGCAGGCTGGTGGCGAACTTCCTGCAAGCCTATCCGGGCATGAAGGTGGAGCTGGAGCTGACCAACCGCATCGTGGATCCCATCAGCGAGGGGCTGGATGCCATCGTGCGGGTCGGCGACATGAGCGACTCCAACCTGGCGGCGCGGCGTCTCTGGAGCACCGAGCGGCTGCTGTGCGCCAGCCCGGACTATCTGGCGCGCCACCCGGTGATCCAGAGGCCCGCCGATCTGGTGCATCACGAGCGGATCGCGGTCAGCACGGGGTTCCTCGCCTCGCACTGGTGTTTCGAGCTGGATGATCGTGAAGTGCTGGTGGATCCCCCGTCCCGCTTCCAGGTCAACAACATCACCTGTGCCAGGGAGGCGGCGAAGGCGGGGCTGGGGCTGGCTTCCCTGCCTGCCATGCTGTGCCATGATGAGCTGGCGAACGGGACGCTGGTCTCCTTGCTGCCGGAGTGGCAGCAACCCAGGGTACCCATCTACCTGCTGTTTCCCGAGCGGCGCCTGATGCCGCGCAAGCTGAGGGCATTCATCGATTTTCTGGTGGCCAACGGCCCGGCTTACGGCATCGACAAGCTGCTGTAAGGGTTTCGAGGACAACGTATGGAGCGGTGGATGAATCTGTATCGGGCATCTCGCTCCCGGCAGATGCTCGCCCTGGAATGATGGTAGTGCTGGTGATGACGGCTCTGGCAAGGGTTTCGAGGACAACGTATGGAGCGGTGGATGAATCTGTATCGGGCATCTCACTCCCGGAAGATGCTCGCCCTGGAATGATGGTAGTGCTGGTGATGACGGCACTGGCAAGGGTTTCGAGGACAACGTATGGATCAGTGGATTAACTTGTATCGCGCCTCTCACTCCCTGGAGGCGCATGCCCTGAAAGGGGCCTTGGAGGTAGAGGGAGTCAGGGTGCGCCTCAGCGGCGAAGGGCTCTCCGGCGCGCTCGGGGAGCTGCCGGTGGATCTGCTGCAAGTGACCCTGATGGTGAACGAGCGGGATCGTCAGCGGGCGGGCCGGATCATCGAGCGCTACCAGCAGCGCCAGGGCAACGGCTGGCTGTGCGGCCAGTGCGGGGAGGAGAACGGCGCCAACTTCGATATCTGCTGGCGCTGCCATCACGATCCCCAGGATCATTGAACGCCCCTCGCGCCCTCAGCGCAGGGTGAAGTCGATGTCATCCCCCGCATGGGCATCGTGGTAGGTGGCGAGATCCAGCTCCTTCTCGCTGCGGGCGATGAGCACGGAGACCAGGATGTCGCCGGAGACGTTGACCGTGGTGCGCGCCATGTCGAGGATCCGGTCTATGCCGGCGATGAGCGCCACCCCTTCCAGAGGCAGTCCCACGGCAGTGAGGGTCAGGGTCAGCAACATCAGCCCGGTACCGGGTGTGCCCGCCGTGCCGATGCTGGCCAGCGTGACGATGCTGATGATGGTCAGGTAGTCCACCAGATGCAGATCCACCCCGAAGGCCTGGGCCACGAACAGGGCGGTGACCCCCTGATAGAGGGCGGTGCCATCCATGTTGATGGTGGCGCCGATGGGCAGCACCTTGGCGGTGATGGCGGGGGAGACCCCGAGCCTGCGTTCGGCGCAGGCCAGGCTGATGGGCAGGGTACTGCTGCTTGAACTGCTGGTGAAGGCCACCGCCTGGGCATCGACGATGCTCTTGAAGTAGTGCAACGGGTTGAGGCGCGCCATCAGGAGCAGCAGGCTGCTGTAGACGCCGAGCACGTGGAGCAGGCAGCCGAGGTAGACGGCGCCGATCACCTTGAGCAGCGGCAACAGCAGGCTGACGCCGTACTTGCCGGTCATCCAGGCCATCAGGGCGCAGACGCCATAGGGGGCCAGGGCCATCACCATCTGGGTCAGCTTGAACATTCCCTCCGCCAGAGAGGTAAAGAACAGGATGGCGGGGCGGCCGCGTCGCCCGGTGGCGTTGAGGGCGAGAGCGAGGGCCACGGCGAACACGATCACCTGCAATATCTTGCCATCGCCCATGGCCTGCACCGGGTTGCGCGGCACCAGGTGGCTCAGCACGCTGGCCAGGGTAGGTTGCTGCGCCATGGCGCCCCGTTCATAAGGACCCATATTGGCGCCCATGCCCGGCTCCAGCAGCCAGCCCATCATCAGGCCGATGCAGATGGCGACGGCGGTGGAGCAGAGATAGAAGCCGATGGCCTTGCCGGCGATGCGGTCGAGCCGCTTGCCCTTGAGCAGGGCGGTGAGGCCTGCCAGGACGGAACAGAAGATGAGGGGCACCATCAGCATCTGGATGGTGTTGACGAACAGGACGCCGATGGGCTTGAGCAGCAGGGCCTGCTCGCTGAAGCAGAGTCCCAGACCTATCCCGGTCAGCATGCCGAGCAGAGTCTTCAACCAGAGCGGGCGACGGGTCCAGATCCGCCAGGGTTTGAAGACCAATCCATGGAACAGCATGACGCCAATGTCCTTATTTTCTGTCTGCGGTGGCAAAAAGGGGCGACAGTGTAGCCATCCCCCCGTCAGGTTGCCACATTATCGACAAAGCGGCGCTCACGACCAGCCCGCTGGCGTTAAAAAAGGCGTTTTGTTGGCCTATATCAAGAACCCTCTCCGGGCTTCGGGCTTTAATTGTCATCTGACATGATGATTAAAGAGGTTCGAGATGTCCCAATCGATACACGGTCACGAAGTGATGGAGATGATGCTGGAGCATGAGAGTCCGTTTACCCGGGCCAGCCTCAGGGCGGCGATCGCCTCGCGCTTCGGTGCCGAGGCCCGGTTCCACACCTGCAGCGCCAGCGAGATGGACGCTGACGCCCTGATCGACTTCCTGGCCAGGCGCGGCAAGTTCATCGACTCGGAGTCAGGGTTCCAGACCCGCGCTGACAAGATCTGCAACCACGGATGATCGCCAGCGGCGAGCGCGGTTGGGCGCTCGCCGAATCCCGCCACCTTTGTTATATTTCGCCCTCCTTCCCCTCTTGTTGAAAGGTTCTGCCCGGGCGCTCTATGGACACATTCTCCGCTGCCGTCATGCTGTTTCTGATCATGGATCCGCTGGGCAACCTGCCGGTCTTCCTCTCCATCCTGCGCCATGTCGACCCCAAGCGTCGACGCAAGGTAATGCTGCGGGAGCTGTTGTTTTCACTGGTGATCATGATGGGCTTCCTGTTCGCCGGTCAGCAGATCCTGAGCTTCCTCAACCTGCGTCAGGAGGCGGTCAGCATCGCGGGGGGCATCATCCTCTTCCTCATCGCCATCAAGATGATCTTCCCGAGCCCCGGTGGCGTGACCGGGCTGGCGGCGGGGGAGGAGCCCTTCCTGGTGCCCATGGCCATCCCCATGATTGCGGGCCCCTCCATCCTGGCTTCCCTGCTGCTTCTGGCCAACCAGGAGCCGACCCGGATGGTGGACTGGTCATTGGCCCTGCTGATGGCCTGGGGGGCCAGCGCCGTGATCCTGATGTTCTACGAGCTGTTCAACAAGCTGCTGGGTGAGCGAGGACTCACCGCGGTGGAGCGGCTGATGGGCATGCTGCTGGTGATGATCTCGGTGCAGATGCTGCTGGACGGGGTGCACCATTATCTGGCGGTGACGGGTCAGAACTGACGGGGCGAATGCTGACGTCAATGTGAAACGGGGCTTCTTGAGCCCCGTTTTTTTTGCGCGTCAGGCGGCAGCGGCCGGACCATCCACCGAGGTTTCCAGCTTGCCCATGATGAGGGCGAGCAGGGTCTCCCGCAGCCAGCGATGGCCCGGATCCTCCTCGTGGCGCTGATGCCAGATGAGCAGGTGGGAGATGCTGTCTAGGGCGATGGGCAGCGGCAGCGGCACCAGGGGATAGACCTGGGTCGCGTGGCGGGCATAGAGCCGGGAGAGGGTCACTATCATGTCCGAGTGCATGCCCATGCGCAGGGCCGCCTCGAAGGAGGGCACGGTCGCCTCGATCCGGCGATAGAGATCCTGCTCCGCCAGCTTGTGATCCAGCATCCAGCGATCCCGCCCCTCGCAGTAGGTCTGCACATGAGGGTAGGCGAGGTAACGGGCGAGATCCCACTCGGGCTCCTGCAAGGCAGGGTGATCCCGTTGCACCAGGCAGGTGAGATCGTCGATGGTGAGCAGCCGCTGGCAGATGGCGTTGGGCAGGGTGTCGAGGCGAAAATCCGAATTGATGCAGTTCTCCCGCACCGTGAAGGCGATATCCACCTGGCCCTGGCTCATCTCGGTCAGGCTGTGCTCGGTCCACTCCTCGTAGCGCAGGCGGATGCCAGGGGCCTGACGCTTCAGCTCGCTCAGGTAGAGGGGGGCAAACAGGGTGAAGGCGCTGTCCATGCTGGCGATGACGAACTCCCGCTCCGTGCTGGCGGGATCGAAGTCCGGCGGCTGGATCAGGTTGTCCAGGGAGAGCAGTATGGGTTGTAGCTGCTGCTGGAGATCCAGGGCGCGCGGAGTGGGATCCATCCCGTAGGCCGAGCGCACGAACAGGGGATCGTCAAAGGTCTCCCGCAACCGCCCGAGGGCCTTGCTGACGGCGGACTGGCTCAGGTGCAAACGGCGTGCAGCCCGACTGCCGTTGCGCTCTTCCAGCAAGACTTGCAAGATTATCAACAAATTAAGGTCTATGCGTGCAAGCTGTTCCAGCAACATGATATGAATCCTCTTCAATTCCTAGATGAATATATACCATTTGTTTTCATATCTTGGCGATCCTATGCTCGACGGGTCTCTCGCCCTGGTGGCGGCTGGTACAGGATGTAGCGGTTGAGGGGACAAGTAGCACCGACTCATACGGCGGCCCATGGTCGCCGTATTTTTTTGCGCCTCGTCGCCGTTTTTGCGCGATTTTTTCGCCAACTTGCACCTGCCTTGATTTTGCCCAACAATCGATACGCTTTCTTTTGATACAACCTCCAGGTATCTAACAGTCAGGAGTCTCCCTATGGGACTGGGTGGCATTCATATCTGGCATCTGCTGATCCTGCTCGTGGTCGTCGTCGTGGTGTTTGGCAGCAAACGCCTGGCTGGCGCCGGTGAGGATCTGGGCACTGCCATCAGGGATTTTCGCAACGCCTTGCGCGACGATGACAATATCCGGAATAAGTAGGAGTAAACGTATGTCTGTAGACGAGAAAGTGGAACTGAACGAGACCTGTGACAGTTGCGGCTGTTTTGCCGAAATTGGCACCATCATCGGCGAAGGTGACGACGTCATGGAGCTGGTGATCGAGGCCGCTGCAGAAGCCGACGCCCGCGAGAAATTTGCAGCTTACGAGGCGCTGGCCAAGCAGGTCACTGCCGAAGCCAAAAGCAGCAGCGAGCTGAGCCGGGGCCCGGATGGCGTGATCCTGAAGGCCCGCCTGCAATTCACCTGCACCGCCGAGAAGCTGATCTTCGAGATGCGCGCCCGCTCCCTCTGAGATCGTGATGACACGGCAGGCTTGCCTGCCGTCTTGCTCTGCCCCTCGCTTTTTCCCTCCCTTTGCGTTGTATAGTGAGTTATCCCACGGACGATCCGTTTTCCGTCCGGCATGCGCCGATCGGCAGAAGATCCCGCGACGCCCCATGACTTGGCGCAGGCGCCTTCTCTGACAGACCCGACGGTGCGCACCGGCCCACAGCGAGGTGGTTACATCATGATGCGGCGATGGATCTGGGCCCTGCTGGCTCTCTGCTCTCTCCCTCTGCTGGCGGCGGATCTCAAGCCGCAGTTGCTGCCCCAGGCCGGTGATCTCGAACACATCCTGCAAAAAAAAGAGCTCAGGGCCCTGGTGGTCTATGAGCGGGGGTTTTTCTTTTTCGACAAGGGAGCCCAGTACGGCATCCTGGTCAATCAGCTTCAGGGATTCGAGCGCTGGTTGAACCAGACCTACCTGGCCAAGGAGAAGCTCAAGCTCAAGATCATTTATATCCCGGTGCGCCAGGACAAGCTGCTGGACTATCTGGCCGAGGGGCGCGGGGATCTGGTGGCCGCCAACCTGACGGTCACCCCCACCCGGCGCGAGCAGGTGACCTTCTCCCAGCCGCTGATCACCCCCATCGAGGAGTGGGTGGTGAGCCAGCGGGAGCTCCCTGCCTTCAATCGCATCACCCAGCTGTCCGGCCGGCGGATCTGGGTGCGAGCCAGCTCCAGTTATTTCGAGAGCCTGCACCAGCTCAACTGGCTGTTTCGGGAGCTGGGGTTGCCCCCGGTCTACATCGAGACGGTTCCCGAATACCTGCAGGACGGGGACCTGCTGGAGATGGTGTCAGCCGGGATCATTCCGCTGACGGTCACCGACAGCTTCAAGGGGCGGATCTGGCTCGACATGATTGGCGGCCTCAAGGCCCACAGGCTGATACCGCTGCGGGACAAGGGGCGCAGCGCCTGGGCCCTGCGCAACAACAGCCCGGAGCTGCTCAAGGCGGTGAACGCCTACATCTCGGAGTCGAGCAAGCGGACCCTCTACAGTGACATGACATTGCGCCGCCTGCTGGCGCAGAGCGACCGCATGAGCAACATACTGGCGCCGGACCCGCTGGGGCGACTGTCGACCATTCGCAAGGTACTGGAGACCCAGGCGGACAAGTATCAGCTGGACTGGCTGATGCTGGCCGCGCTGGCTTACAAGGAGTCGGGGCTCAATCCTAATGTGGGCTCCCACCGGGGGGCCGTCGGCATCATGCAACTGCTGCCGAGTACCGGCAAGGAGGTGGGGATCCGAGGCGCCAGACTCACCAGTCTGGAGGGCAATGTGGAGGCGGCCTGTCGCTACATGCGGCTCATCCTGGACACCTACTTCAATGATCCCGGGATGGACAGGCTCAATCGCCATCTGTTCGCCCTGGCCGCCTACAATGCGGGTCCGAACCGGGTACAGGCATTGCAGGCCAAGGCGGCCGACAAGGGGCTGGATCCGAACGTCTGGTTTGGCAACGTGGAGCAGCTGGTGGCCAACGACGTGGGCCAGGGGCCCATCAACTACGTTGGCACCATCTACAAATACTACGTGGCCTACCGTTTCAGCCTGCCCCAGCTGGAGGGCAAGTCAGAGGCCATCGAGGCGGTGCAGCCCTGAGCCTGTCAATGCTGGCCGGGGAGGGGATCCTCGTGATGCTGCGCAAGGGGTTCCCAGCCCAGATCCCGGTGCTGCTGGTACCAGGGCATCAACAGCCTGGCCGGGGTGGGATCCGGTTGGCTGGCATGGGGTCTCTGACTGAGGGAGGGGTGGTCGCGCAGTTCCATCATCGGCTCCTTGACACTGGGTTATCGGGGCGGTTGTCTGGGTTATGCCACCACCAGATGACAGGGAGATGACCCTTGATCCCCGCCGACTTTGCCTTGCTCGCCGATCCCGGTGCAGCCCTCAAGGCCCGATGCCAGTTGATCCGCCAGGCTCGCCACCGGATCCTCGCCCAGTATTACAGCTGGGAAGAGGACGGCAGCGGCAAGCTGCTGCTGGCGGAGCTGGTGCGGGCGGCCCGGCGCGGAGTGGTGGTGCAACTGCTCATCGACGATCTCTACGGCGGGGAGAACCGCTTTCTGGAGGCGGTGGCGGCGGAACCGGGCATCGAGGTACGCCTGTTCAACCCCTTCTGGCTGCGGGGCTGGCGTCCCCTTACCTTGTTGCTGGAAGGGGTGCTGAGCTTTCGCCGCATCAACCACCGGATGCACAACAAGCTGCTGCTGGTGGATGGCAGCCAGGCGGTGATCGGCGGGCGCAACATCGGTGATCGTTACTTCGGGCTGGGGATGTCGCCTCACTTCATCGACCTGGATCTGCTCTGCCGCGGCCCCCTCTGTCAGCAGGCCGAGCAGGGGTTCGCGCTGTTCTGGCACAGTCGCTGGAGCCACCCGGTCCGTCGCCTGTTGAGACGCCCCTTGCTGCCAGCCGAAACCCGGGCCCTGAACGATTTCCTGCTGACCCTGACCGACCCCGCCATGGCGGCCGCCTATGATCTGCCGGCCACTCTGTTTGATGAGTGCCCCGTTCCCCTTTGTTGGCATCCCGGGCGAGGGCAGTGCTGGTTCGATCGCCCCGGCAAGGGGCTGGTCGCCCGGCCGACCACGGCGCCCCTGCTGGGACGCATGCTGGCGAGCAATCAGGGGGCCCTGAGGTTGGTGAGCCCTTACCTGATCCTGACACGGGGGCTGCGTCGCCGGCTCAAGGGGCAGCGACGGCAGGGGGTCGACATCGAGATCCTGACCAACTCCCTGGCCAGCACGGATGTGCCCCTGGTCTATGGCGCCTATCGACGTCACCGCCCCTGGCTCGAGCGTCAGGGGATCACCCTGTTCGAGCTGACGACGGAGGCGTTCAGTCTGCATGCCAAGCTGATCCTGATGGGGAAGGAGGAGGCGCTGCTCGGCAGTTTCAACCTGGATCCCCGCTCCCTGATGCTCAACACCGAGTTGATGCTGCACCTCCATAGCCCGACGCTGTGCGACGAGTTGCAGCAACTCATCGATGGCTGGTTGCAGCAGGCCGTGCACCCGGTGGCGGCGTCCCCCTCTGCATGGCGGCGCCTGCTGGCGCAATTGAGCGATTGGTTACCTTTGCACCGTTGGTTGTGAGTGGGATCCGCCTTGTGCGAGATCTCGCAAAGCCTTGTGCGCCTTCGAGGATAACGTTTGCCATCCAAAGACGGGACTGGATTGCATCGTATTGTTTTTAATCGATTTATATTAAGAGTGCAGTAACAATCCAGGGGCCTCGACTGCATAGAGGTGCGTGTAGAACGGTTTTTTATTTTATTTAACTGCGTAGTATCTCGAGTGCAAGGACAAACACGGCGGCTGGTCTGCCGTGTGGGTGACGGCAACAGGGGAAATGGGCCAACCGGATTGCTCCGGCAGGCGAGGCAGATCGGGAGCGGAAACCCGTGATGCCAGACAGACCCCCGTGGTTGCGGTAGCCCAATATGGAACATGCTATTTGCGAGGGGGTGACATGCGAATGTTGCCCCATTTTTTTATGCCCGCCGTCTGCTTGTCCAATAAAAAAGACCGCCTGCTGGCGGTCTTTTGCGTGATGTTTCGGCGATCAGGCGAGGCCCGCCAGCAGACGACTCCAGTTGCGTTTGGCAACGAGGAAACCGTCTCGCAACGTGCGGTACTCCAGTTGCAGCCTGAGCCTGTCGTAGCGTGCGAGGGCTGTGCGCTTGCGCTGCTCCAGCAGTGACTTGCGGCTGGCATAGTAGTGCTGGATCTGCAGGCTCAGCTTGTCGTACTCCTCCTGCAGCAGTGCCTGCCAGCGTTCCCTGTCATCCTGCTTGTGCACTCTGGCCTGGGCGCGCTTGAGTTGCATCTCCAGCCTGGCCTGTTCGATGCGTTCCTCCGGGCAGGATCTCAGGTCTTTGGCGAGCCCGCACCAGGCGGCGGTGCGGATCAGCCACTTGGTGGGGTCGAACTGCCACCATTGAATGCCGTTGCGGTAGTCGTTCTCGAACAGGTGATGGAAGTTGTGATAGCCCTCGCCAAAGGTGAAGAAGGCCAGGATGCCGTTGTCCCGGGCGCTGTTGCGATCCGTGAACGGCTGGCTGCCCCAGATGTGGGCCAGGGAGTTGATGAAGAAGGTGGTGTGATGGGTCATCACCATGCGCAGCACCCCGGCCAGCAGCATCATGCCGAGCAGATCCCCGTGCAAGAGGCCGAGCAGCAGCGGAATGCCGATGTTGGTGACCAGGGCCAGAGCCAGATAGTGCCTGTGCTGGAAGGCGACCACGGGGTTGTTTTGCAGGTCGCGCACATTGCTGTAGTCGTGGTAGGTATCGCGCTGGTATTCCCGCAGCATCCAGCCGATGTGGGAGTACCAGAAGCCGCGACCCGCACTGTAGGGATCCTTCTGGTTGTCATCCACGTGGCGGTGGTGGCGGCGATGATCCGAGGACCAGTGCAGCGCCGAGTTCTGCAGGGCGAGCGCGCCTCCGATGGCGAAGATCCATTGCAGGGCCGGGTGCGCCTTGTAGGCCTTGTGGGACCAGAGCCTGTGGTAGCCGGCGGTGATGGAGATGCCGCAATAGCAGAACAGCAGCAGGAAGCAGAGCCACTGCCAGAGGTCGTAGCCCTGGCTCAGTCCATACCAGGGGACCGCTATCAGTGCCGTCAGCCCGGAGAGGGCGAACAGCAGGGTGTTGGTCATGATGATCGGGGGGCGGTCCATTTCACTCGGCTCCTTTCAGCGAACAGCTGTTCACTATTCTCCATTGAGCCGGAATGCGGGTCAATGGTAAAAAAGTCGGAGACAAACCTGATCCCGGCCCCGCCTTCGGGTTATCATCTGGCCTCGCTAATCTCAAGGTGACTGTTTTCGTGGGTATTCGCGCGCAACAAAAAGAAAAAACCCGGCGTACGCTGATCGAGGCGGCGTTCAGTCAACTCTGCGCCAACCGCAGTTTCTCCAACCTCAGCCTGCGGGAAGTGGCCAGAGAGGCGGGCATAGCGCCGACCTCCTTCTATCGCCACTTTCGGGACATGGAAGAGCTGGGGCTGACGCTGGTGGACGAGGGAGGGCTGACCCTGCGCCAACTGATGCGCCAGGCGCGCCAGCGCATTGCCGGTGGTGGCAGCGTCATCAGCACCTCGGTGCAGACCTTCATGGAATTCGTCGAAAACAACCCGAACATCTTCCGGCTACTGCTGCGCGAGCGCTCCGGCACCTCGGCTGCATTCCGTCAGGCGGTGGCCCGGGAGATCCAGCACTTCATCGCCGAGCTGACCGATTATCTGGAAGCCACCACGCAGGCGCCACGGGAAGAGGCCTATATCCAGGCCGAGGCCATGGTGACCATCGTCTTCAGCGCCGGTGCAGACGCCCTCGACATGACTCCGGAAGAGTGCAAGGCACTGTCGGAGCGCACCATCAGCCAATTGCGGATGATCGCCATGGGCGCCGAGGTGCAGAACCGCAAGCGCCACGAATCTCTCACATAACGCAAGGATGGACAGCCTCATGCATGAACCGAACGCGATTCCGAAGAAGCCCCTGGTGCTGGCCCTGCTGATCGGTATCTGTGGCGATGCCTTCCTGTCGGCCTTGACGGAGTCGGTCGTCCCCTTCTCCTTCTACCCCCTCATCGCCCTGTTGCTGGCGGCCAGCCAGCTCTATCAGCACTATCGCCATGAGCCCATGGTGGGCAACACACCCAGCTGCATTCTGCTCTGCTTCTTTATCGGCGTGTTCGGCCATTCTGCCCTGGTCAAGGTGCAGTACCCCGAGCTTGGCAGCAACTTCTTCTCCCTCATTGCCATGCTGCTGCTGCTCGCCGCTCTCTCCATCAAGCTGGGAATCAGCCTCGGAAAAACGCAAAAGGAGTGACGAATCACTCCTTCTGGTCGGGCCGGGGGTGGCCTAGTCGGCCCTGGGGGGAGTCTCTCCCTTCTTCCTGGCGTCTATGATGGCCTGCAGCTTGGTGCGGATATCCATCATGCCGAACACCCCGAAGATCAGCACCTGGGTGAATTCGAGACGAGTGACCGCGAAGTAGGGTTTGCAGGCCGCCTTGATCATGCTGGCCTGTACCCAGTGCATCAATATCACGATGACGCCGCACACCGGCAGAAAGCCGTTCAGTTTGCCCGGCAGGGTGCCCAGCAGGGCGAGTGCCACACCGAACCAGAAGAACAGCAGCACCCCCATCGCCAACAGATTAAACACCCGCTTCATCGTTTACCTCCCGTACATAGAGTTGATAGCAGACCTGACCAGCCTGCTTGTCCTTGAGTAGTGTCCAGCTGGCGGGCAGCGTCAGATCGGCCATCTCTTTTTCCCGCTCCAGATAGATGAGGGCATCGGATGCCAGCCAGCCGCGCTGCTCGAGCAGCTCGCACACCTGGGGCAGCAGCTCGCGACGAAACGGTGGGTCCAGAAAGACCAGATCGAACGGCGTGGCCGGGCCTTGCAGCCAGCTCACGGCATCGGCCTGGATCACCTGCCCCTGGCTGCTGCCCAGGGTCGTCAGGTTCTTCTTGAGCTGGTCGGCGGCGCCTCTGTCCATCTCGATCAGGGTGACCTGTTCGGCATAGCGGGACAAGGCTTCCAGCCCCAGCCCGCCGCTGCCGGCGAAGAGATCCAGGCAGCGGGTACCGCGCACGTGGGGAGCCAGCCAGTTGAAGATGGTCTCCTTGACGCGATCCGTGGTGGGTCTGAGCCCTTCCACATCCCTGACGGGGAGTTTGCGCCCCTTCCATTGGCCGCTGATGATTCGTACCACGCCCGCTCGCCCCTGGGGGGCCGGGCTCTTGCTCGGGCTGTTACGGCTGGATTTCACTCTGGGCATCGCGTTTCGTCGTCAGAAAATAAAGTGATAGTATAAGGCGGTTCATTTTTATGCCGACCCGCCTAGGGACGGCTATCTTAGCAGTCAGCCTTTGATGTGAGTATTTTTAGATGGCAAAAGGTTTGTTTTCCTGGCTGGGTTTCGGCCGCAAGAAAGAAGAGGCTGAGGCCGTTCCATCGCAGGCGCCCGACGCTACCCCGGCGGTCGTCGAGTCGCAGGCCGCCGCTGTTCCCGCGCCTGTCGCCGATGTTGCCCCGGCTGATGCCCCCGCCGCCAAGCCCGAAGCGCCGCTGAGCGGCCCTGACGAAGGCCCCCTGGTTGTGGAAGAGCCGGAGGGCGAGCTTGAGCCCGTCATCGTCAATGAGGCTTTGATCTCAACCGAAGCTCAGGTCGCAGACGACGCCATTTTTGCCGCCAAAACCCGCGCCGCAGAAGAAGCCCGTGTTGCCGCCGAGGCTCGTGCTGCAGAAGAGACCCGTATTGCCGCCGAGGCTCGCGCCGCAGAAGAGGCCCGTGTTGCCACCGAAGCTCGCGCCGCAGAAGAAGCCCGTGTTGCCGCCGAGGCTCGTGCTGCAGAAGAGACCCGTATTGCCGCCGAGGCTCGCGCCGCAGAAGAGGCCCGTGTTGCCGCCGAAGCCCGCGCCGCAGAAGAAGCCCGTGTGGCCGCCGAAGCCCGCGCTGCGGAAGAGGCTCGCATCGCTGCCGAAGCCCGCGCTGCGGAAGAGGCTCGCATCGCTGCCGAAGCCCGCGCTGCGGAAGAGGCTCGCATCGCTGCCGAAGCCCGTGCCGCGGAAGAAGCCCGTATTGCCGCCGAGGCCCGTGCTGCGGAAGAGGCTCGTGTTGCCGCCGAAGCTCAGGCTGCCGAGGAAGCCCGTGTCGCCAAAGAGGCCCAACGAGCGGAAGATTTGCGTCTGGTCGCCGCGATGGAGGCTGAGGCCGCTGCCCTGGCCGCTCTGCCACTGGCCGCCAAGGTGGACGACGACACTCAGGAGAAGCCGCAGCGGGAGGGCTTCTTTGCCCGCCTCAAACGCAGCCTGGTGCGTACCAGGGAGAATATCGGTTCCGGTTTCTTCGGCCTGTTCCGTGGCAAGAAGATCGATGACGATCTGTTCGAAGAGCTGGAGACCCAGCTGCTGACCGCCGATCTTGGCGTCGACACCACCACCCGCATCATCGAGGGGCTGGTACAGCACGCGGACCGCAAGCAGCTCAAGGATGCCGAGGCGCTCTACGGTCTGCTCAAACAGGATATGGGCGAGATGCTGGCCAAGGTCGAGCAGCCCCTGGTGATCGACACCAGCAAGAAGCCTTACGTCATCCTGATGGTCGGTGTGAACGGCGTCGGCAAGACCACCACCATCGGCAAGCTGGCCAAACAGTTCCAGGCCGAGGGCAAGAGCGTGATGCTGGCCGCTGGCGATACCTTCCGTGCCGCTGCGGTCGAGCAGCTGCAGGTGTGGGGTCAGCGCAACAACATTCCGGTGATTGCCCAGCACACCGGTGCCGACTCCGCCTCCGTCATCTATGACGCCATCGAGGCTGCCCGCTCCCGCGGGGCTGACGTGCTGATCGCCGATACCGCCGGCCGCCTGCAGAACAAGAGCAACCTGATGGAGGAGCTCAAGAAGGTGGTGCGGGTGATGAAGAAGCTGGACGATGCGGCGCCCCACGAGATCATGCTGACTCTGGACGCAGGCACCGGCCAGAACGCATTGAGCCAGGCCAAGCTGTTCAGCGAGGCGGTGGGCCTGACCGGCATCACCCTCACCAAGCTGGACGGCACTGCCAAGGGGGGGGTCATCTTCGCGGTGGCCGACAAGTTCCAGATCCCGATCCGCTACATCGGGGTGGGCGAGGGGATCGACGATCTGCGCCCGTTCGTCGCCAACGACTTCATCGAGGCGCTCTTCAGCCGCGAAGAATAAATCCGGCCGACATGAGTCGGCCCGGCCGTGACAAGCACGTGTTCCATACCCCGACTCCGGTCGGGGTATGTCACTATGAGAGCGCAGGTATGGCTCATCCGGGCAAGGATGACATGCGGCATGGTTGCGACCGGTGTTGTCATCCAGGTGTTGTGCCGGTACGGGGGAGTGAGCGCCCCATGCTTTATCCCGGTCGGGGTTTGTCAATCTCAGGGAACCGTTATGATTCGTTTTGACAAGGTCAGCAAGGTCTACAGTGGCGGTCATCAAGCGCTGCAAAAGGTCAGTTTTCACCTGCGCAAGGGGGAGATGGCCTTCCTGACCGGCCATTCGGGGGCGGGCAAGAGTACCCTCCTCAAGCTCATCAGCGTGATGGAACGGCCGACCGACGGCCGCGTCTTCTTCCACGGCGATGACGTCAGCCACATCCAGCGCAGTCAGATCCCCTACGTGCGCCGCCAGATCGGCATGATCTTCCAGGATCACCGCCTGTTGATGGATCGTACCGTGTTCGACAACGTCGCCCTGCCCCTGGTGATCGATGGCTACAGCCATGGGGACATCAACAAGCGGGTGGCGGCGGCGCTGGACAAGGTCGGGCTGCTCGGCAAGGAGCGCTACCAGCCGCGCATGCTCTCCGGCGGTGAGCAGCAGCGGGTCGGCATCGCCCGCGCCATCGTCAACAAGCCGCCCCTGCTGCTGGCGGACGAGCCGACCGGCAACCTGGATCCCCAGCTTTCCATGGACATCATGCGCCTGTTCGAGGAGTTCAACCGCTTCGGCGTCTCCGTGCTGATTGCCACTCACGATCTGGGGCTGATCGCCCGGATGCGCTACCGCACCCTGACCCTCAAGGCGGGTCGCATGTATTCGTCCGGGGAGGATCGCTGATGGCTATTGTTCGTCATAAACAGCCGCCGTTGCGTCGCTTGATGATGTATGGCGTGGATCATGTGCGTCAGGCCTTTGCCAGCCTGGGTGAGCTGTGGCGCAACCCGCTCGCCTCCCTGATGACCCTGGCGGTGCTTGGCGTGAGTCTGGCGCTGCCTTCCTGTTTCCACGTATTGCTGAAGAATGCCGAAGTGGTAGAGGGGAGCTGGCAGACCAGCTCCCAGATCTCCCTCTATCTGCGCAAGGATCTGCCGGAGCAGAGCATCCTCGACATGAAGCAGCGGATCCTGCTCTATCCGGAAGTGGAGTCCGTCACTTATATGAACCGTGACGAGGCGCTCAGGGAATTTCGGGAGATCTCCGGTTTCGGTGATGCCCTGGATTATCTGGACAGCAACCCGCTGCCGCCGGTGCTGAGCGTGATCCCGGATCCGCGCTGGCAGAATCCCGAAGGGGCCGCCGAGCTGCTCGCCAAGCTGGAGAACGAGCCCGGTATCGAGCAGGGCAAGCTGGATCTGCAGTGGTTGACCCGGTTGCAGGGGATCATGAACCTGCTGCGCCACACCATTACAGGTATCGCGGTGTTGCTGCTCTCCGCTGTGTTGCTGATCGTGGGCAACACCCTGCGCCTGAATATCCTGAACCAGCGTTCCGAGATTGAAGTGCTCAAGCTGGTGGGAGCGACCGATGCCTTCATCCACCGTCCCTTCCTCTATACGGGCATCTGGTTCGGGGTCATTGGCGGCATGCTGGCCTGGTGGCTGACCGAGGTGATGGTGATCTGGAGCGAGGGGGTGGTGAAGGAGCTGGCGGGGCTCTACAACAGCAACTTCCGTCTGGTGGGGATGGGGGCGTTCGACGGCTTCAATCTCATACTGCTGGGCGCCCTGCTGGGGTTGATCGCCTCCTGGTTCTCGGTGCACAGGCACATTCGCGACATAGAACCGTCCTGATTAATTTGTCAGCATTTTAAAGCGCTGGATTTTGCGAACTGGATCAAGTAAAAGAGTGGCCCGTTTCTGGCACGGGCCACTTTCTCAGAGTAATCTGAATGGTGTCTGCGCCGAGGATCATATGTGGATCCTCTGAACCTTTTGATTTATCAATGGTCTATTGACTGCAGCAGAATGAATACGGGTATGGCCCCTATGCCTTGCTCGTCTGACTTGGCAAGCATGTGAAGGTTGCGAGCTCCGCAACAATGGACTTAGCATGCTACTTTTCAGGGGTCCTTTACTGTGACCCCTTTTTTTTGACTGTTCATTTATGATTCATGCCGTCAGCCTAAGATGGGCCGGGTTCATGCTGGGGTGATGTATGATGCAGCACGCAGAATGATACCTGGTCGGTAGACACGTCTTCTCAGGGTGTTAGACTGATTCGATTGAAAAGTAAGAGGTAGAACATGGGAACTTCATTGCAACGCACTATGGCTCTGATTCCGCAAGGTAGTCTGGAAGGCTATATCCAGGCCGTCAACTCGATCCCTGTGCTGAGCGCAGAGGAAGAGCGCGAACTGGCGATGCGTCTGCAGCAGGATGGCGATCTCGAAGCTGCACGCCAGCTCGTTATGTCGCACCTGCGTTTTGTCGTTCACGTGGCCAAGAGCTACTCCGGCTATGGCCTGCCTCAGGCCGATCTGGTGCAGGAAGGCAACATCGGCCTGATGAAAGCCGTCAAACGCTTCGACCCGAGCGTGGGCGTGCGTCTGGTCTCCTTCGCCGTGCACTGGATCAAGGCCGAAATCCACGAATATGTGTTGCGCAACTGGCGCATGGTCAAGGTGGCGACCACCAAGGCCCAGCGCAAGCTGTTCTTCAACCTGCGCAAGTCCAAGAAGCGTCTGGGCTGGCTGAACCACGAAGAGGTGCAGGCCGTGGCTGCCGACCTCGGGGTATCCGCTGCCGACGTCACCGAGATGGAAGCGCGCATGAGCAATTACGATCAGGCCTTCGACCTGGTCGGTGACGATGAAGACGAGGGTGGCTTCGCGCCGGTACACTATCTGGAAGACAAATCTTCCGATCTCGCGGCGAACATCGAGAACGACAACTGGGACAGCCATGCCACCCGTCGCCTGAGTGCGGCCATGGCGACCCTGGACGAGCGCAGCCAGCACATCATCCGTGCCCGCTGGCTCGATGACGAGAGCAAGACCACCCTGCAGGAGCTGGCCGATACTTACGGCGTCTCCGCCGAGCGGGTGCGCCAGCTTGAGAAAAACGCGCTCAAGAAGCTGAAAGATGCCATGGATGCCTGACGGCCTCCTCCGGTAAGAAGCAGGGCCTGATGGCCCTGTTTTTGTTTTGCGGGGATCTGGTCGGCCTTGCCTTGGTTACCCTTGTGTATGGTATGTTGCCGCCACTGCCACAGTAGGGAGAGCAGAAGTGAAACTGTTGAACGACTTGTTTACCAACAACCGCGAGTGGGCGGAACGGATCAAGGCCGAGGATCCCAATTTCTTCGCTACCCTGTCCGCCCAGCAGGCACCCGAGTACCTCTGGATCGGCTGTTCCGACAGCCGGGTTCCCGCCAACCAGCTGATGGGGCTCTTGCCGGGGGACGTCTTTGTCCACCGCAACGTCGCCAACCTGGTGGTGCACACCGACTTCAACTGCCTCTCGGTGCTGCAATACGCGGTGGAGGTGCTCAAGGTGAAGCACATCATCGTCTGCGGCCACTATGGCTGCGGTGGGGTCAAGGCTGCGATGCAGAACCAGGAGCTGGGTCTCATCGACAACTGGCTGCGCAACATCAAGGACGTCTACTTCAAATACGGCGAACAGCTCGAAGCCATCGAGGATGAGCACGAGCGCTTCGACTACCTGTGCGAGCTGAACGTGGCCGAGCAGGTCGCCAACGTCTGTCACACCACCATCATCCAGAATGCCTGGCGCAAGGGGCAGGAGCTGGCGGTGCACGGCTGGATCTACGGCATCAAGGATGGCCTGCTGCACGATCTCGATCTCTGCATCAGCGGCCCTGACCAGATCCCGGACGTCTATCGCGCCTGGCCGGACATGCGTCCGCCCCATCGTCGCCGCTGAGGACCATCCGGTGGCTCCTGCGCTCTACCTTCAGATAAAGCAGCACATCCTGGACGGGATCCGCGAACGCCACTATCAGGCGGGCGACCGGATCCCGACCGAGGCCGCCCTGTGCGAGCAGTTTGCCGTGAGCCGCATGACGGTGAACAAGGCGCTGCGTGAGCTGGTGGCCGAAGGCTGGCTGGTGCGCACCGCCGGATCCGGCAGTTTCGTGGCCGACAGGCGCACCGAGTCGCCGCTCCTGGCGATTCGCAATATTGCAGACGAGATCGCCGAGCGGGGCAGCGAGTACAGCGCGCGGGTGATCCGGCTGCAACGTCAGGCCGCCGACGAGAAAGTAGCGGTGCGTCTGGGCCTGCGGGTCGGGGCGCCCACCTTTCACAGCCTCATCGTCCATCAGGCCGATGGGGAGCCGCTGCAACTGGAGGAGCGCTTCGTCGATGCCGAGCGACTGCCCGGCTATGGCGAGCAGGATTTCACCCAGCAGACGCCAAACAGCTATCTGATGGAGATCTGCCCCCTCTCCGAGATGGAGCACGTGGTAGAAGCCGTGTTGCCGAGTGCTGGTGAAGCCGGACTGCTGCAAGTGAGGGTCGACACCCCCTGCCTGCTGCTGCACCGGCGCACCTGGTCAGACGGCTGTCTGGTCTCCTATGCCAGATTGTTGTCGCCGGGTTCCCGCTACAAGCTGAGCTCCAAGACGCGTCTCGCATAGTTGTATATACAAATTAAGCATTTAAAAGCCCACCTCTCGGTGGGCTTTTTTGTGCTTACACTCTAATAAAGCCGCTGTTATCAAGATGTGAACTTGATCCTTCCTTTCTTTTCAGAGATCGGCTATAAATTATTGTATATACATTTAGAGGTCGGTATGAACAAGGAACTGTTGAACTGCGAGCGGGTCTGGCTCAACGTGACACCCGCCACCCTGCGCCCCGATCTGGCGGACTACGGCCTGCTGGAGCCCCATGCCCTTGGCGTGCGGGATGGCAAGATCCACGCTCTGGTCCCCATGCAGGATCTCAAGGGCCCCTATGCCGCCTCCTGGCAGGACATGAAGGGGAAGCTGGTCACCCCCGGTCTCATCGATTGCCACACCCACCTCATCTTCGCCGGCAGTCGCGCCGAAGAGTTCGAGCTGCGCCAGAAGGGAGTCCCCTATGCGGAGATCGCCCGCAAGGGGGGCGGTATCATCAGCACGGTGCGCGCCACCCGGGCTGCCAGCGAGGAGCGGCTCTATGAGCTGGCGTTGCCGCGGATCAAGTCCCTGATCCGGGAAGGGGTCACCACAGTCGAAATCAAGTCCGGCTACGGCCTCACCCTGGAAGACGAGCTCAAGATGTTGCGGGTGGCCCGTCGTCTGGGAGAGACGCAGCCCATCCGGGTCAAGACCACGCTGCTGGCGGCCCATGCGGTGCCGCCGGAGTATCGCGACGATCCCGACTCCTGGGTCGAGACCATCTGCCAGGAGATCATCCCGGCGGCGGCCGAGGCAGGTCTCGCGGATGCGGTGGATGTCTTCTGCGAGCACATCGGCTTCTCCCTTGCCCAGACCGAGCAGGTCTATCTGGCGGCGGATCAGTACAACCTCGCGGTGAAAGGGCACATGGATCAGCTCTCCAACCTGGGGGGCAGCACGCTCGCCGCCCACTTCGGCGCCCTCTCGGTGGATCATCTGGAATATCTGGATCAGGACGGGATCCAGGCGCTGGCCCACCGTGGCGTGGTCGCCACCCTGCTGCCCACCGCTTTCTATTTCCTCAAGGAGACCAAGCTGCCCCCGATCGCTGCCTTGCGCAAGGCGGGGGTACCCATGGCTGTCTCTTCCGACATCAACCCGGGCACGGCCCCCATCGTCTCCTTGCGCATGGCCATGAACATGGCCTGCACCCTGTTTGGCCTGACCCCGGTGGAGGCCATGGCCGGGGTGACCCGCCACGCCGCCAGGGCGCTCGGCGAGCAGGAACGGCTGGGGCAGCTCAAGGTCGGCATGCTGGCGGATTTCCTTGTCTGGAACTGCGGCCATCCGGCCGAGCTCAGCTACCTCATCGGCGTCGATCAGCTGGTGAGCCGTGTGGTCAACGGGGAGGAAACCCTTCATGGATAAGTTCAACGGGATCGACATGTCGGTCTGGCAGGGGCGTCAGGATCCCGAAGACGGCGAGCTGGCCCTGCGCTGGCACGATAGGGTGCAACCCTGGCAGGGGAATCGCGAACCCGGCGTGGTGCTGCTCGGCTTTGCCTGTGACGAAGGGGTGCGCCGCAACAAGGGGCGGGTCGGCGCGGCCGGTGCACCGCTGGCGGTGCGCAAGCTGCTGGCCAACACGGCCTGGCATCTGGGCGCCCCCGTCTATGACGGCGGGGATATGGCCTGTGAGGACGGCGATCTCGATGCCGCCCACGGGCGCGTGGCCGAGCGGGTCGCGAGTGCGCTGGATCAGGGGCACTTCCCCCTGGTGCTGGGAGGCGGCCACGAGGTGGCGTTCGGCAGCTGGAGCGGCCTGAACCGTCATCTTGGCGGCGAAGGGCGGGTCGGGATCATCAATTTCGACGCCCACTTCGATCTGCGCATGAAACAGGAGCAGGCGAGCTCGGGCACCCCCTTCTTCCAGATTGCCGAGCAGTGCGCTGCCCAGGGCACCCCCTTTCACTATGCCTGTCTCGGGGTGGCCGAAACCGCCAATACCGCGGCGCTCTTTGCCCGCGCCCAGGCGCTGGGAGTCTGGCACGTGCTGGACGAGGCGATGACGCCGACCGAGCTGCCAGCCTTGCTAGGCGGGCTGGATGCCTTTATCGCCTGTTGCGACCACCTCTATCTCACCATCGATCTCGACGTGCTGCCGGCGGCAGTGATGCCGGGAGTGAGCGCTCCCGCCGCTCGCGGCGTGGAGCTGGCGGTCATCGAACCGCTCATCGCCCATATCCGGGCCAGCGGCAAGCTCAGGCTCGCCGATCTGGCTGAGTACAACCCGAACCTGGATCAGGACAACCGCAGTGCCCGCGTGGCCGCGCGCCTGGTTCACCAGTTGACCAAGTAGTGGCGCACCGCGCCGCCTGACTGCATCGCTAAACAAGGAGTGTCTATGTCTGTACAACACCAGGATCCCCGCCACGATCCGAGCCGCGTGATCCGTGCTCCCCACGGCACCCAGCTGACCGCCAAGAGCTGGCTCACCGAAGCGCCACTGCGGATGCTGATGAACAACCTGGATCCGGATGTTGCCGAGCATCCCCAGTCCCTGGTGGTGTACGGCGGCATCGGCCGCGCCGCCCGCAACTGGGCCTGCTATGACAAGATCGTCGAGGTGCTGACCCGGCTCGAGGACGATCAGACCCTGCTGGTGCAATCCGGCAAGCCGGTCGGGGTGTTCCAGACCCACAAGGATGCACCGCGGGTGCTCATCGCCAACTCCAACCTGGTGCCCCACTGGGCCAACTGGGAGCACTTCAACGAGCTCGACAAGAAGGGTTTGATGATGTACGGCCAGATGACCGCCGGCTCCTGGATCTACATCGGCACCCAGGGGATAGTGCAGGGCACCTACGAGACCTTCTTCGCGGTGGCCAACCAGCACTTCAACGGCGAGCCCAAAGGGCGATGGATCCTGACCGGGGGCCTGGGTGGCATGGGCGGTGCCCAGCCTCTGGCCGCCACCATGGCCGGTTTCTCCATGATCGCCGTGGAGTGCGACGAGACCCGTATCGATTTCCGTCTGCGTACCCGCTACGTCGACAAGAAGGCCCACAGCCTGGATGAGGCGCTGGCCATGGTCGAGGAGGCCAAACGCAGCGGTACCGCCGTCTCCGTCGGCCTGCTCGGCAACGCCGCCGACGTCTTCGCCGAGCTGGTGGCTCGCGGCATCACGCCGGACGTGGTGACCGACCAGACCTCCGCCCATGACCCGGTACACGGCTACCTGCCCCAGGGCTGGAGCGTGGCCCAATGGCGCGATCTGCAAAAGAGCGCACCGGACGAGGTCAACGTGGCGGCTCGCCGCTCCATGGCCCGTCAGGTCGAAGCCATGCTGACCCTGCAATCCCGCGGCGCCGCCACGCTCGATTACGGCAACAACATCCGCCAGATGGCGCTGGAAGAGGGGGTCAAGAATGCCTTCGACTTCCCGGGCTTCGTGCCGGCCTATATCCGCCCGCTGTTCTGCGAGGGCATTGGCCCGTTCCGCTGGGTGGCCCTCTCCGGTGATCCGGAAGACATCTACAAGACCGACCAGAAGGTGAAGGAGCTGATCCCGGACGATCCCCACCTGCACAACTGGCTCGACATGGCCCGCGAGCGCATCGCCTTCCAGGGCCTGCCGGCGCGGATCTGCTGGGTTGGCGTCAAGGATCGGGTGCGCCTGGGCCTGGCCTTCAATGAGATGGTGAAGAATGGCGAGTTGAAGGCTCCGGTCGTCATCGGCCGTGACCACCTTGACTCCGGCTCGGTGGCGAGCCCGAACCGCGAGACTGAATCCATGATGGATGGTTCCGACGCCGTTTCCGACTGGCCGCTGCTCAACGCCCTGCTCAACACCGCCGGCGGCGCGACCTGGGTTTCCCTGCACCACGGTGGCGGTGTGGGCATGGGCTTCTCCCAGCACTCCGGCGTGGTGATCGTCTGTGACGGCACCGACGATGCCGCCAAGCGGGTCGGCCGCGTGCTGCGCAACGACCCGGCCACCGGGGTGATGCGTCACGCCGACGCCGGCTACGAGATTGCCATCAACTGTGCCGTTGAGGCGAAACTGGATCTGCCGATGATCGACGCCACCGGCAAAGGGGTGAAATAAGATGTTCGAACTCAATCTGCAACCGGGCAAACTCTGCCTCGCCACCCTGCGCCGTGTCAGCCGTGAGCCGGTACACGTCAGCCTGGATCCGGCTGCCCTGGCGGGGATCCACGCCTCCGCCGCCGTGGTCACCAAGGTGATCGAGCAAAACCGGGTGGTCTACGGCATCAACACCGGCTTTGGCCTGCTGGCCAACACCCGCATTCCGGTGGAGCAGCTGGACGAGCTGCAACGCTCCATCGTGCTCTCTCATGCGGCAGGGATTGGCGAGTACATGGATGACGCCACCGTGCGGTTGATGATGGTGCTCAAGGTAAACTCGCTCGCCCGTGGCTTCTCCGGCATCCGGCTGACGGTGCTCGAGGCCCTGATGACCCTCATCAACGCCGAGGTCTACCCCGTGGTGCCGAAGAAGGGCTCCGTCGGCGCCTCCGGCGATCTGGCGCCCCTGGCCCACATGAGCTGCCTGCTGATCGGTGAAGGCAAGGCCCGTCACAAGGGCGAGTTGATCGACGCAGCCACGGCCCTCAAGATTGCCGGGCTAGAGCCCATTGCCCTGGCGCCGAAAGAGGGGCTGGCCCTGCTCAACGGCACCCAGGCGAGCACCGCCTTCGCGCTGGAAGGGCTGTTCCATGCCGAGGATCTCTACGCCGGTGCCATCACCATCGGTGCCATGAGCGTTGAGGCGGCGCTGGGCAGCCGCCGTCCGTTCGATGCCCGCATTCACGAGGTGCGCGGCCAGCGCGGCCAGATCGATGCGGCCGCCTGCTACCGCCACCTGCTGGTGGACGGCAGCGAGATCGGCATGTCCCACCACAACTGCGAGAAGGTGCAGGATCCTTACTCCCTGCGCTGTCAGCCCCAGGTGATGGGTGCCTGCCTGACCCAGATCCGTCAGGCGGCCGAGGTGCTGGTGTGCGAGGCCAACGCCGTCTCCGACAATCCGCTGGTGTTTGCCGAGGATGAGGAGATCATCTCCGGCGGCAACTTCCACGCAGAACCCGTGGCCTTTGCCGCCGACAACCTGGCCCTGGCCATCGCCGAGATCGGGTCGCTGTCCGAGCGGCGCATGGCGCTGCTCATCGACTCGCGCATGTCCGGCCTGCCGGCCTTCCTGGTGAACAACGGCGGGGTGAACTCCGGCTTCATGATCGCCCAGGTCACTTCGGCGGCCCTGGCCTCCGAGAACAAGACCCTGGCCCACCCGGCCTCGGTGGACAGCCTGCCCACCTCGGCCAACCAGGAAGACCACGTTTCCATGGCCACCTTCGCCGGTCGCCGGCTGGCGGACATGGCCGAGAACACCCGTGGCATCCTGGCGGTGGAACTGCTGGCAGCGGCCCAGGGGCTCGACTTCCGCGCTCCCCTGCGCTCCACCGAGCTCATCGAGCTGGCCAAGGGCCGTCTGCGGGAAGAGGTCAGCTTCTATGACAAGGACAGGTACTTTGCACCGGACATCGAGGCGGCCGCCGCCCTGCTGGGCCGTGCCAGCTACAACGACCTGATCCCGGCCGGGACCCTGCCCAGCCTCTGAATTGGAGCCTGAGCAACCATAAAAAAGACCGCCCATGGGGCGCAATGCTGTTCACTTAAGAGAATTTGAGTTCCAGTCCACGTAGTATCAGGACAAAAAATCGAGGGAGGCATGATGCCTCCCTCTTTCTATTGCAAGCCCCGCTGGATAAAGGCTGGAGGAAGATCGACTGGACACAGCCTTGCCCCCTCAACTCAAATCCAATTTATGAATAATCAGTCAAAAAAGTGCTTATCTGAACAGCATTGCGCCCATGGGGCGGTCTTTTCATTTTCGTCTCCCGCGCTCCGCGTCGGGGCCATCGGAAGCGCGCTGCGCAGAGTGGCAGCAGGCAGGTGGTGGCTGCCTTATCCGTGTTCAAACATCCGGAACAGATAAACCACGAACAGCACTGGGGTGAGTGCTGGCAGCCTTATCCGTGTTCAAACATCAGGAACAGGTAAACGACAAACAGCACAAGATGGGTGGCGCCGTGCAGGGCGTGGGTGCGGCCGCTGCTGAAGGTCACTTTACAGACCATGAGGGTGGTGATGAGCAGCACCATGTCGGCAGGGGAGAGGCCCAGGCGCACTTCCTGCCCCATCAGGGAGCCGATGAAAAGTACGGAGGGTACCGTGAGGGCGATGGTGGCCAGCACGGAGCCGAAGTAGAGATTCATGGCCCGCTGCAACTGGTTGTTGAAGGCCGCCTTGATGGCGCCGACCGCTTCGGGGGCCAGTACGATACAGGCGACGATGAAGCCACCCAGTGCCATCGGGGCTTCCATCACGTGCACCCCGTAGTTGATGGGGATGGCCAGGGTCTTGGCCAGCAGGATCACCACCACCAGGTAGGCGAGCAGCAAGAGGGTGTGATAGACGTTGCTCTGCAGCGGGCCGTGGTGATCCTCGAGATCCTCGTGATCGCTGTCGACGAAGAAGTGGCTGTGGCTGCGGGTCTGGATCAGCAGGAAGACACCATAGAGCAGGATGGAGATGATGATCAGCATCCATGACATGGCCTTGGAGAGGCTGCCCAGAGTGCCGCCCTGGGTGAAGTTCGGCAGGACCAGACAGAGCAGAGCCAGGGGAATGATGGCCACCAGATAGGATTTGACCCCGTCCAGATTGAAGTTCTGGGTGTGATAGCGCCAGCCGCCAAACAGCAGGGTGAAGCCCACCAGACCGTTGGTGACCAGCATCACCACCGCGAACATGGTGTCACGGGCCATGGTGGGATTGGGATCGCCGGTCAGCATGACGGAGGAGATCATCACCACTTCCAGGGAGATGACCGAGAGGGTCAGGATCAGGGTACCGAAGGGTTCCCCGAGCTTGATGGCGAGGGCGTCAGAGTGACGCACGACGGAGAAGATGGCCCAGGTCACGATGGCAAGCAGGGCCAGCGACACCGGCAGGTAGACCGCAAGGGGGGTTGTCTCTGCCAGCAGGTCGCTCCCCAGGGTTTTGAAGAAGAGCAGGGTCAGCAGACCGGCAGGCAGAGCAATCTCTTGTCGGATAAAAGACTTCATAGGCAGTGGTTCTCATCTCGGGGCGGCCTCGGCCGACGGGGTATGGAGCGACTTGGTGCACCCAGGGTGCACAGACCCATGATAAGGGGAGATGCTCCTCATGCGGAGCATCATTTTGTTGCAGAGGGTGAGAGGCGGGGCAGATACCGCCTCAGTGCGGGTCGGAGGGGCTGGTTGTCTCGCCCTCTTGCCATGCCATCAGCCAGATCTTCAGTTTGCTCAGGGGCATGGGCTTGGCATAGACGTAGCCCTGGATCAGGTGGACTCCGTGGCGATGCAGATAATCCACCTGCTCCTGGGTTTCGACCCCTTCGGCGATCATCTCCATGCCCGATTTGAGGCCGAAAGCGATGGTGGCATCCAGCACGCTGCGCTTGAGGTCGTCCGTGCCTATGGTATCCACGAACATCTTGTCGATCTTGATCTGGCGAATGCCGAGCCGTTGCAGGTAGGCAAAGCCGCCATAGCCGGTGCCGAAGTCATCCAGCTTGAAGTGATAGCCCCTCTCCTGCAGAGCTGCGATCTCCGCCATGGCCCCCTGGATGTGCTTGATGGGATCCCGCTCGGTGAGTTCGAAGGTGAGGCGGGCCGGCGAGGGCCAGCCATGGCGCTGCAACTGGGTGCGCAGACGAGGTTGCTCGATATGGCCCGCCACCAGATTGACGCTGACCCACTGGTGCGGGGCCAGGACGGGGAGATCCGCCAGGATGCGCTCCAGCAGTTGATCCGTCATCGGCAGGATCAGCCCCTGCTCCTCCGCATAGGCGATGAAGGTGCCTGGCGACACCAAATCCCGTCCTCGCTGCCAGCGCAGCAATGCCTCGAATCCCACCACCCTTCGGTTTCTGCTGTCCACTATGGGCTGATAGAAGGGGATGAACTCCCGCCGAGCCAGCCCTCTTTGCAGCAATCCTTTGAGGGATCGCCGGTAGTTTCTAAGGCCCCAGTAGAGGGCCGCCAGCAGCGCCCCCAGCACACCGGCCGACCAGAGGCCATCGCGGTGTATCTGTGAGCGGGCGTAGCGTTTCAGTGCCTCGCCAGCCCAGAGGGTCTGCTCCACCTGATGCTGGGGGTCGAAACTGAGCAGCCGCATCGGGTGTGGCTCTTCTCGAATGTGCTTGTTGCCACGGGGGAAAAAGAGCCCGGACTGTGTCGGGTGCTTGTGGTTGAACTCCAGGTAGAAACAGTCGTTGCAGGGGGTGCGCAGCAGCTCATGGCTCCAGCTGCTGTCGAGCACCCAATAGGCCAGATTGCCGTTGCGTCTCGCATAGACCAGGGTTTCGCGTTCGGTATCGAACATGGGGGCCGTGCTGGATATATGAAAGTCGGGGGAGACCGGTATGCCGGCGTCGGCAAGCTGGGGCAGGGCGGGGCCCAGGGTGGAGCAGCCGCTCCCGTTGGCAAGCTGCAGGCCGGCCAGGCGAATATGGCGGTTGTAATACTGGGGTGAGCGCAGCAGCGCCATGTCTTTGGGGCCGCAATCGAAGGCAAAGTGGGCGAGTTGAGCGGGGACATCGTGATCCAGGAGCTGGTTGCGCTCCTGCTGGTAGTCGAGCAGAGCCCTTTCCTTTGTCTGCAACAGGTGGTGAGCCAGCTTGTCGCTCAACAGGGGGGTGAGCAACAGCATCAGCAGCGGGGGCAAACAGAAGAGGCCCAGAGGAATCCATAACGGAGATCGTGCAGACATGGTGGGCCCCCTTCTTCCCTGAAATGAAACAACCCGATTGAGGCTCAAGCATCATAGCATTAGCTGCATCGATTTGAGCCAAGTTGGTCACACTTGGAACAAAAACGATAATTAATTGATAAATAAAGGATATGGCTACACACCTGAACAAGATTCAATCGCTGACCTGTCATAAATGACAATTGTCCAGCTTATCTGAAGTGGCTAAAGTAACGGTGCGGTTTGACTCACCGTGTGTTCAATACTCCTGTATCTATTTTTGTCAGTAGCACAGAGTGTTAGTTTTGATATGAGTGTTTCTTTTGGTCCCCGTTGTGGGACCATTTTTCTGTCCGCTCCTCAGCCTGTGTCCCCTCGTTCTCTCCCTTGATGCCTCTTTTGCGGCCCGCACAACGGCGCCGCATGACGCATCCGCCCGCTTATTTGCAGAAGCGGGATCTTCATCCATAGGCGGCGTTTGGTCTGGGCTGATACCATGATGCCCTATGGATGCTGTCGGCTACGGAAAGGCACATGAAACTGACCACTCAACTCGTCTCTTTTATTACGCTGTGCGTGATCTCGGCCATGGCCATGGTGATGCTCGGCGGGGTCTTCAGTTTTCGCCAGATGGGAATGGAGCTGCAGCAGAACCGTGTCGACTCCCTGGTGGAGATCATCGACAAGCAACTGGGGGTGACCGATGACCAGCAAGCCCTTGCCCGCTGGCTGCCCTCCCTGTTGCGGGCCTCCCATGTGGTGGAGCTGGAGATCCGTCAGGACAAGCAGCGGGTCTACTGGTTTCGCGATGTGCAGCAGCAGACGGACGAGAGCCTGCTGATCGCCTACAGCGAGGCGATCCCCAATCAGGCCGGGATGCGGGCCGACTTCAAGCTGGACAGGCCGTTCAAGGAGTTCGAGTACTCCATGAAGGCGATGTTCGGCATCTCTCTGGGTATCTTCATCGTGGTGTTCGGGCTCTGGTACTCCATCCGCTGGCTGCGTCTGCAGTTGCGCGGTGCCGAGCTGCTGGCGGAGCGTGCCCAGCTGATCCTGGATGGCAAGCTGACCAAGCTGGCCCATGACCCTGCCGAAGAGTGGCCTGTTTCGGCCAGTCAGGCCCTCACCCATCTGCTGACCGAGCTGGCCGACGCCCGCAAGGAGCGCAGCCGCTTTGACAACTTCATCCGCAGCAACGCCTTCGTTGACAAGACAACGGGCATCGGCAACCGCCTCTTCTTCGACAACCGGCTGGAGAGCGCCATCATGGAAGCAAGCGTGATCAGCGGCGGTGTGCTGCTGATCGAGCTGGCCGGTCTGGAGGAGCTGGATCCCGAGCTGAGCGGGCGCCCGAGCCAGGAACTCCTGATGGAGGCGAGCGCCACCATCGCCGCCTTCGTGCGAAAGCACAGCGGAGCCCTGCAGGCGCGCTATGCCGGTCAGGTCTTTGCCGTGCTGCTGCCGAACATGTCAGAGAGCGAGATGGTGGACGGCGCCAGCCAGTTGCTCAAGAGTCTGCAGCGGCTGCACTGGCCCGAAGCGGTCAATGCCGACACCGCCGTCTATCTCGGTGCGGTCTGCTACCAGGCACAGGATTCCCTGCTCAAGGTGCAGGAAGAGGCAGAGCTGGCGCTCAAGAGCGCACGCCTGCAAGGACACAGCGGCTGGTTCCTGTTCGAGAAATCCCTCAACGAGGAGGCGAGCAGCAAGGGAACGGTGCGCTGGCGCACCCTGATCAGCCGTCGCATCGAGGAGCAGGGCATCGACTTCTACGTCCAGCCTGTGCAGCAGGAGCGGGATCAGGTGGTGTTGCAGCAGGAGCTGCTCATCCGCCTTCACGACGAGCAGGGCCGGGAGCTGCAGGCGGGGGTCTTCATGCCCATGGCGGAGAAGGCCGGTCTGCTGCTGCCGCTGGACAGACTGGTGGTGGCCCGAGCCTTGCGACTGCTGCGCCAGCGACCGGCATCGAGCTGCCCTATCAGCCTCTCTCTGTGCGCCCAGAACCTGCTCACCCGCGAGTTCCAGCGCGAGCTCTTCTTCGAGCTGTTCCAGTTGCCGCGCAGTACCAACGAGGGGTTGATCCTGCAGTTGTCGGAGTCCCAGGTGACCCGCCACTACGAGGCCCTCAAGCGACCACTTAGGGCGATGCGCATGCTGGGGTGCAGGCTGGCCATCGATCATGCGGGCCAGGACGTGGTGAGCACCCAGTACATCAAGGAGTTCGAGATCCACTTCCTCAAGCTGCACCCCAGCCTGGTGCGGGAGATCCACCTGCGCCAGGTCAACCAGATGGCGGTACGCAGTCTGGTGGGGGGCTGTGCCAATACCCAGGCCCGGGTCATCGCGGTGGGGGTGGAGAGTGGCGACGAGTGGAAGATGCTGCGACACCTGGGCGTGCATGCCGGTCAAGGTCCCTGGTTTGCCGACCCCGAGCCCCTCAACCTGCCTGACTAGCGCCCCGGCCGGGGTGACAGGCGGCCCTGCTCCTGCAGGCCCGCCAGCCCCTGCAAGCCACCGGTGTGGATGAAGATGATCTTGCTGCCGCGCGCAATGCGGCCTGCCGCCAGTTCGCGAAACAGCCCCCACATCGCCTTGCCACTGTAGATGGGTTCCAGCGGCAAGCCGGTTTCGGCACTGAATGCCTGCACCCATTGCCAGAGTGCCGGACTGAACCTGGCATAGCCGCCGTCGTGGTGATCCAGCGCGATGCGCCAGCCCGGGATGGTGGCCGCCGCCGGATGCAACCGGCATACCTCGCCGGTGATGAAGTCGGCCCCCTTGAGCACCGCGATGGCCAGGATCTGCTCCTGCGCCCGCTTGCCCGCGATGAGCCCCGCCAGGGTGCCGCCGCTGGCGCAGGGTAGCACCCAGAGATCCGGCGAGAAGGGCACCTCGTCGACCAGCTCGGCCACCCCGGGGATGGCCAGCGGGCTGCTGCCTCCTTCCGGTACCAGCAGGGTGTCGTCATCCTCGAACCGGGCAAGCCATTCGGGATCCTGGCGCCGGCGATAGTCCTGGCGGTCGACAAAAACGAGATCCATGCCCCAGCCTTTGGCCGCTTTCAGGGTGGGATTGCTGACGGTATCCCCTTCACCGCGTATGATGCCCGTGGTGCGCAGTCCCAGTCTGAGTCCTGCTGCGGCCAGGGCGTGGATGTGATTGGAGTAGGCGCCGCCAAAGGAGAGGATGTGGCCCTTGCCCAGCATCTGTGCCTGTTGCAGATGGTATTTGAGCTTTCGCCACTTGTTGCCGGAGAGGGTCGGGTGGATCAGATCGTCCCGCTTGCACCAGAGCGTGACGTCATGGGCTGCCAGCAGAGGATGCCGGATCCGGTGCAGGGGGGAGGGGAGCTGAAGGGGGGCCATGGGATCGTTTCCCGTGGGTGCCAGCGTGGTCGTCGATGCGTCGTTTGTCATAAAGTTGGAGGCTAATACCAATCAGATTAAAGATGTGATCTAATTGCTCTATTCTGGTTTCACTGTACTCAGTATGTCCGATCCAATCGATTTCTTGGCCCTCGCCAAGGCAGAAACCAACGCCAGGAAACGCATGC
>NZ_JABERS010000032.1:0-49130 GCF_013168745.1 Aeromonas sp. TW 6
CTGTGGAGGCGTGGTGCAATCAGGCCGCCCGATGAAGCAGGAACCCGGTACTGCGCGAGCAGCTATCACCCAGTAATGGGAATCCCCCTCCTGTGACGCGAAGCGCTAAGGTGGGGGAGGATGTCAAGGACTCTTCATCTTCGGTGGAGAGGAACACCTTCTTCTGCTCGTTCCAGAGCCAGGGCGCATGGGCCTTGTCGTCGTAGTAACGCACATACTGGCCTTGCATCACGTGGGCCGGGTTGTTGGGATCCAGACCCCAGGCCTGGCCGTAGCTCGGCAGGGTGGTGATGCCGAGGCTGGCGGCGTGCTCCAGGTTCTTGGCATGCCACATGGGCACGGCGCCACCGCCAATCTCCTTGCCGTTCTTGTCAAGGTCATGCCAGATGTTGTCGATGCCTACCGCCCCGTTGCCGCACGGAATGGTGCTGCCACCGGTGCCCGGCTGGCAATCGCTCTGGCTCGGCAGCGCCGCCTTGCCACCCAGACCGTGGGTGCCACCGGTGACCCCCTGCCAGCCACGGGTGTAATAGGGCACCCCTATGTTGATCTTGCCCGCCGCCAGGGCACCACGGAAGTAGTGGGCCGCCCAGGCGGAGTTGAGATAGCCGATGCCGCCAAACTGGGCCTGGGTGTAGACACCCCACTGGGACAACTCGGGATCCGCCTTGTTGTCGAACAGGGCGGCGTTGTGACCGACGAAGTGGTTCCAGGCACCGTGGAAGTCATAGGTCATCAGGTTGACGTAGTCGAGGTACTGGGTGACCTGGAAGTTTTCCATGCCGCGCAGCAGGTAGGCCGAGGCCGGCGAGGCGATGGTCAGCATGTACTTGCGACCGTCCTCGGTGCCGGCGCTGTCGAGCTTGTTGCGCAGGGTCTTCATCAGCACTTCATAGTTCGCAAAGAGCTTGCCGCGACACTGGTTGGAGAGCGGGAAATCGTTGGGGTTGCCCGCATCCTTCATGGAGGTGGGGTACTCGTAGTCGATATCCACCCCATCGAAGCCGTACTGGCGGATGAAGCCCACGGCCGAGTCGGCAAAGGCGTTGATGCTGGCGGTGTTGACCGAGCAGTCGCCCTTGGTGGTGGCGGCGTAGAAGCCGCGGGTATCGGCCCAGCCCCCGACGGAGATGAGGGTCTTCACGTCCGGGTACTGCTTCTTGTACTTGGACAGCAGGTTGAAGTGACCCTGATAGGCGAACTCCGGATCCATCTCGGCGCCCGGCACCCCGTTCCAGGTCAGCTTGGTAGCGGCGTCATCCACCTTGATGGTGTGACTCTGCTCGTCCACCGCCGCGAAGGCGTAGTTGATGTGGGTGATCTTGTCCCAGGGAATGTCGCTCACCAGGTAGGCGGGCAGGCCGTTCTTGCCGGTGCGCCAGGAGGTGAAATACCCGATGACGCGGCGGCCGTGGTCATCCCCCATGCACTCGCTGCCGTCGGCGCGGTAGATCTGGCGCACGTCGCAGGAGAGGTTGCCGCCGGTAGGGGGCAGGGCCGCTTCTTCCACCTGCACGTCCACCTGGGCCGACTCGCCAGAGAGGTTGCTCTTGTCGGTCGCCACCAGCTTGAGGCCGGTCAGCCCCTTGTTCTGGGGCGTCCAGCTCAGCTGCCAGGGGGCGCTGGTGTCCTCGCCCACCTTCTGGCCATTCACGAAGAGCTCGACCTTGGCGACGTCGTCATTGGCATCGGTGACATTGCCGCTCACGGTGAGGGCGCGGCCCAGGGTCACCCTGGCACCGGCGGCGGGGCTTGCGATGCTCACCCTGGGCGCCTCTGGCGCCACCACGGCGGCGACCTTGAAGCTCGAATCCGCCTCGCTCAGCACCTTGCCGTCTTTATCCAGCGCCCGGGCCTTGAGGGCGTGATTGCCCGCACCGGCGGCAGACCAGCTGGCACTCCAGGGAGAAGCCGTGGCGGTGGCGACCAGAGCGCCGTCGATGAGGTATTCCACCCGGGCGAGCGCCGTGACCGGGCCGCTCAGCGTCACCGCCAGGGCCACACTGGCCCCCTCGCTGACGCTGGCACCCACGGCGGGGGAGCCGATGGCGACGACCAGGGCCGGCGGCGGCACCTCGCCACCATACAGCTTCCAGGCATCGGCCCAGACCACCCCCACCCCGGGGGCGTAGTGATAGGGGGACGCGCCGCACCAGCCGGAGTAAGGGAATTCCTTGCATTCATAGAGGGCGCCTGCGTTGCTGACGATGTCGCCAGCCTTGTAGGCGGTGCCGGCCTGATAGGCGGGGTAAGCAGCCTGCGCCCAGGCAGGGACGGCCGCAAGGGCGACCAGCATGGCAAGCCTGCTGGGCCTCAAGATCTGTTGCATATTGTTATCTTCCTTGTTTTGTCTTGGCTTCAATACCGGGAAAAGCGCAATCGCAACAGGGAACAAGGGAGCGACAACAGGCCATGGACGGGCCACAAACCCTCAAGTCACCCTGGGTAACCCCGCTGTCTGGCCCGGATGGGACAGATCGGAGGCTTTGCGTCCCGGCATCACTGCCGGTTTGCCCTTTGCCTGGGTTCCGTGAGGAACGGCTCGAGTATAGGAAGCAAGTGACCACTGCTCAATCTTTATTCTCGAAGGAAAATATGTGAATGCTGGCCGCCTCACACTTTTCGCTCCCACCTGATGACAAATAGATCATCAATATCAAACTGTTAGCCACGTCAAAAAATGGCAAATGGGCTCCTTTGTCTCCTCATAATGTGCGTTGGTTCACTGGTCAGAGCTGCCAGAAATGTGACAATGCGCGCCCTTGGCCACGATGCCAAGGCTATGGAAACACTGGCAAAAATAAAAAAAGGAATACCCATGAAAGGAACACCTACCCTGCTGTCGCTGGCCGTGGGGCTCGCGCTCGCGTCCCCGTCTCTCTACGCCGCCGGCTTCAGTTGCCCGGCCGACAGTGCCCTCACCCCCATCCCCGCCATCCAGGGCAGTGGCGACAAGAGCCCCCTCGTCCCGGACGATCAGTTCGAAAGCACCCAGAGCGTCTCGGTCAAGGCGGTGGTCTCGGGTCTGGGCGAAAGCCTCAACAAGGGCTTCTACCTGCTGGATGTGCAGGGGGACGGCAACCCCGAGACGTCGGACGGCATTTTCGTCTACCTCAACGACAAGAACTTCGCCAGCAAGTACCCGGATATCCAGCCGGGTGCCCTGGTCTGTCTGGAGGCCAAGGTCGAGGAGTATTACGGCCACACCCAGCTCAAGCCCCTGTTTGACGGCAGCACGCCGCGCCTGACGACCCTGGCCCAGGGCGCCGCCCCGGCCGCCACGGCGCTGCGGGTACTGGAGGGGGAAACCCTGGCCCGAGCCCTGGAACGTCACGAAGGGATGCGGGTGCGCCTCGACGCCGACAGCGCCCTCAAGATCAGCCGCAACTTCAGCTACGACTATGCCGCCCGGCGCAACAACCTGGTGCTCGCTCACGGCGCCCCGCTGATGAAGCCGACCCAGCTCCATGTAGCGAGCAGCCCCGAGGCCGTGGCGCTGGCCGAGGCCAACGCCAGCAACCGCGTCTTCCTCGAGTCGGACGTCAAGGCGGGGGACGGCAAGCTCCCCTGGCTGCCCGCCTGGGAGCCGGAGCAGGGTTACCTGCGCATCGGCGATGCCCCGGTCAACCTGGAGGCCATGGTCGGCTACAGCTACAACGAGTACCGCCTGATCGTGCCCCGGGATCAGACCATCACCGCGGGGGATCTGCTGCGCACCGGCGACAACGACCGCCAGAGCGCCCCGGCCCGCCTGGATGGCTCTGACCTTCGCATCGGCAGCTTCAACGTGCTCAACTACTTCACCAGCCACTCCAGCGTGGGGGGCGCCCTCAACGTGCTCTGCGCGGATCAGGCGGATGCGGACAGCGCCAAGGGCTGCAACCGCGGCGCCAAGAGCCTGGAGGAGTTCCAGTTGCAGCGCGCCAAGATCGTCAACGCCATCACCGAAATGGACGCCGACCTGCTCGGCCTGATGGAGATGGAGAACAACGGCTTTGACGAGCACGCCGCCCTCCACGATCTGGTGGAGAGCCTCAACGCCAGGCAGAAGGAGGCGAGCAAGCACTACGCCTTCGTCACCCTGCCCAAGGCCCTGCTCACGGAGGATCGCTTCTTTGGCGGCGACGCCATCATGGTGGCCATGATCTACCGCCCCGCCCTGCTCACCCCGAGCGGGGATGCCGACGTTATCCCCCTGCCCCAGCAGCGCTACACCACGGGCGGCGTCACCAAGAGCGCCGGTCAGCGGGACTCCCTGGTCCAGCGCTTCACCGTGGCGGGCAGCGACGCCCCCCTGACCCTGGTGGTCAACCACCTCAAGTCCAAGGGGTCGGGCTGCTATGAAAACGGAGATGGCAAGACGGAGCCTGCGGACCTGCAGGGCAAGTGCACCGAGTTTCGGGTGAGCGCCGCCAAGGTGTTGGGGGAGGCGGTGAGCAAGATGCCGGGCCAGGTGCTGCTGGTGGGGGACTTCAACTCCTACGCCAAGGAGGATCCCATCCGAGTGCTGACCGACTATGCGCCGGTCGCGGGGGAGCGCCAGATCCGCTCCGCCTCCCACACCTACATCGGCGATAAGCCCTATGAGCAGATGGGCCAGACGGTGGCCAAGGGTTACGGCCTGGTGGATCTGAACGTCAAGTTCAACCAGGAGAAGGCCATCTCCTACAGCTACGAGGCCGAGCTCGGCACCCTGGACTACGCCCTCGCCAACCCGGCGCTGGCTGACAAGGTGGTGGCGGTGGCCGACTGGCACATCAACTCCTTCGAGAGCAACCTGTTCGAATATGGCAGCGCCTACACCGGCGATCTCATCAAGTCGGACAACCCCTTCAGCGCCTCGGACCACGACCCCGTCATCGTTGACCTCAAGCTCAAGGAAGCGAGCAAGGGGGGTGGCGGCGCCATGGGCGCCCTGCTGCTGGCCCTGTTGCCGCTCGCCTGGCGGCGTCGTCGCTAAGACGCGGCATCCTCGATGCCAGGTGCAAAGCCCGCGATGATCGCGGGCTTTTTTTGTGCCAGGGCCATTTGAAAAACAAATGCAAAGGGCCACATCATGGGATTAATAAATACCTTGTTGCCCCACCCCGCCCCTTTCCCGGAGGGCTGGCACCCTGCCGACGGGGAAACCCGGTGCTGACACCAGGGGCCGGATAGCGTATCCCGCAGGCTGCCGAACGAGCCAACCGCCACGCGGCAGAGGATGGCATCGCGCAGCCCGCGCCATGGCCATGGCTGCATCGGCGCCAATCCCCACCCTCACCCCCGTCAGCGGCGGCCAGGGCCGCTGATGCCCTCGCGGACAGGGTGAAGCGCCATCGCAGGCTGCCCAATGAACCAACCGCCACACGGCAGAGGATGGCATCGTGCAGCCCGCGCCGTGGCCATGGCGGCATCGGCGCCAATTTCCACCCTCACCCCCGTCAGCGGCGGCCAGGGCCGCTGACGCCCTCGCGGAGAGGGTGAAGCGCCATTTGCCAGACAAATGCAAAGGGCGAGATCATGGGAAATTCAAATAACAGGCAAACAAAAAGGCCACCGCGATGCGGTGGCCTTGGTGCTTTCTTGCGAAAGATGGTGGAGCTACGCGGGATCGAACCGCGGACCTCTTGCATGCCATGCAAGCGCTCTCCCAGCTGAGCTATAACCCCGATGTGTGTGAGTGACGCTGAATCACTCTGAATTTGGTGGAGCTACGCGGGATCGAACCGCGGACCTCTTGCATGCCATGCAAGCGCTCTCCCAGCTGAGCTATAACCCCAAATTCGGTACTCAATGAATGGTTCTGGCGGCCATTCATCCTCAATAATGGTGGAGCTACGCGGGATCGAACCGCGGACCTCTTGCATGCCATGCAAGCGCTCTCCCAGCTGAGCTATAACCCCACAAAGGTCGGCCTGGGTGATACACACCGCACTGCCCTGGGTACTTCATGTCAATCGGGAACCTGGTGGAGCTACGCGGGATCGAACCGCGGACCTCTTGCATGCCATGCAAGCGCTCTCCCAGCTGAGCTATAACCCCTTGGATTCCAGATTGTTCGAGGAGAATTTGGTGGAGCTACGCGGGATCGAACCGCGGACCTCTTGCATGCCATGCAAGCGCTCTCCCAGCTGAGCTATAACCCCAACTCACCTCGGCGCTACCAAAGTTATCTCTGGCAACGGAGGCGCATGATAGGCATCACCCGCTTTGCTGTCAACCCAAAATTCTCGCCCACTGGAGCGTTTAGTCAAAATTCAGGCAGTTAGCTGTTTTTACCGCCAACCTCGTCGCTATGTCGCTGTTTTACGTCGCAAATCCGCTTGAGGCCAAAATACGAAGGGCCCCCGTCAGGGAGCCCTTTTCATGCCATGGCCGATGTTTATTCAGCGGCCATGCGCGCTTCGATATACGCCAAAGCGCGGTCGATGCGGGCCAGTACCCGCTCCTTGCCCACCAGCGCCATCACGGCGTCGATGCCGGGGGAGATATTACCCCAGACCGGTGACGGCAATGTGCGACGGCAAGCTTACTCGGCGGCCATGCGCGCTTCGATATACGCCAAAGCGCGATCGATACGGGCGAGGACCCGCTCCTTGCCCACCAGCGCCATCACGGCATCGATGGCAGGGGAGAGATTACCCCAGACCGGTGACGGCAATGTGCGGCGACAAGCTTACTCGGCGGCCATGCGCGCTTCGATATACGCCAGGGCGCGATCGATACGGGCGAGGACACGCTCCTTGCCCACCAGCGCCATCACGGCGTCAATGGCAGGGGAGAGATTACCCCAGACCGGTGACGGCAATGTGCGGCGGCAAGCTTACTCGGCGGCCATGCGCGCTTCGATATACGCCAGGGCGCGGTCGATACGGGCGAGGACCCGCTCCTTGCCCACCAGCGCCATCACGGCGTCGATGGCAGGAGACTGGCCCAGACCGGTGACGGCCACACGCAGCGGCATGCCGACCTTGCCCATGCCCTGACCCAGCTCGGCGGCGGTCGCTTCAATCAGCTCGTGCAGCGCCTCGGTGGTCCAGGTCTCCAGGGCCGCCAGCTTGGCCTTGGCCAGCGCCAGCGGCTCGGCAGCCACACCGCGCAGGTGCTTCTTGGCTGCCGCTTCGTCGATGGCCTCGTACTCTTCGAACAGGTAGCGGCTCTGGGCGGCCACTTCCACCAGGGTGTTGCAACGCTCGGCCAGCAGGGTCACCACGTCGGCCAGGGCCGGGCCCTTGCGGGTGTCGATCTGCTGGTGTTCCATGTGCCATGCCAGATGCTTGGCAACATAAGCCGGATCCAGGCTGCGCATGTAGTGGTTGTTCAGCCACAAGAGCTTGTCGGTGTTGAAGGCGGAGGCGGACTTGGAGATGGCATCCAGGCTGAACAGCTTGATCATCTCGTCGAGGGTGAAGATCTCCTGATCCCCGTGGGACCAGCCCAGACGCACCAGATAGTTCAGCAGCGCTTCCGGCAGGTAGCCGTCGTCGCGGTACTGCATGACGGAGACGGCACCGTGGCGCTTGGAGAGCTTGGCGCCGTCGTCACCCAGGATCATGGAGACGTGGGCAAATTCCGGTACCGGCGCGTTCAGCGCCTTGTAGATGTTGATCTGGCGCGGGGTATTGTTGATGTGGTCTTCGCCACGCACCACGTGGGTGATCTCCATGTCCCAATCATCGACTACAACACAGAAGTTGTAGGTCGGCGCGCCATCGGTACGGCGGATGATGAGATCGTCCAGCTCGGTGTTGGCGAACTCGATGCGGCCACGGACGTGGTCATCGAACACCACGGAACCTTCGGTCGGGTTGCGGAAGCGAATCACGTGCGGCGCATCGGCCGGGTGATCGTGGGCACCATCCCGGCACTTGCCATCATAGCGGGGCTTCTCGCCGTTGGCCATCTGGCCTTCGCGCAGCGCTTCCAGCCGCTCCTTGGAGCAGTAGCACTTGTAGGCACGGCCGTCGGCCAGCATCTCGTCGATGAGGCCATTGTAGCGATCGAAGCGCTTGGTCTGGTAGTAGGGGCCCTCATCCCAGTTCAGCTCCAGCCATTCCATGCCCTCAATGATGGCGTCGATGGCCTCCTGAGTGGAACGTTCCAGATCGGTATCCTCGATACGCAGCACAAACTCACCGCCCTGGTTCTTTGCAAACAACCAGGAATAGAGTGCGGTACGGGCACCGCCGACATGCAAAAAGCCGGTCGGGCTGGGAGCAAAACGGGTTTTGACTTTCATCTTTAAGCCTTGTGTAGAGGGCCTTGGGCCAATTCGTTAAAAAAACCGTCGCATTTTAGCACCGACAATGACGGATGGGAAAACCATGGCGAGGCAGAGGGGAAAATAGGGTCTATTCCCGCAAAAACCGCTGTTTTAGAGTGATGTCTCAGAATTTTCCCTTTTTTCCCGCTTAGCTAGGCGAGGTTGCTGGAGAGATCTCCCGCACAGCCGATACTTCAGTCACCCCGTCAACGAACCCTCAACGATACAAGGAACGCGCGATGCAGTTTCGTTCTATCCAGAATCGTATCCTGGTACTGGCCGGTGTCGCCATGACCACGGCCCTGGTCATCCTGATCCTGCTCAACCAGTATTCAGGCCGGCAGACCCAGCAGCTCACCATCGACTCCAGTCGCGCCGCCCTGCAACAGGAGGCGTGGCAGAAGGTGAGCGCCAACGCCCGTGCCGAGGCCGCCACCATCACCCAGCTGCTGCAAAAGGGGCTCTCCTACACCCAGCAGATGGCCAGCGTCTTCGCCCGCCAGCAGGAGGGCAAGCTGCCGCTGGATCGCCAGCAAGCCACCGATCTGCTCAAGGCCCAGCTTGCCCTGGAGCCCCAGCTCTATGGCGCCTTCGCGGGCTTCGAGCCCAACGGCTTCGACGGCCAGGACGAAAGCTTCGCCGGCCAGAGCGCGCTCGGCAGTGACGACAAGGGGCGCTTCGTGCCCTATTTCTATCGCGACAAGGAGAGCATCGGCACCGACCTGCTGCTCTCCATCGAGAAGAGCGATCCGGACGAGTTCGGCAACCCGGCCAACGACTACTACGCCTGCCCGAAACGGGAGGGACGCTCCTGCCTCATCGACCCCTTCAAGGTGGACATCAACGGCCAGCAGGTGCTGGTGAGCACCATCACCACCCCCATCCTGGTGGATGGCCAGTTCAAGGGCATCGCCGCGCTGGATCTGGCGGTGGACTCCATCAGCCGCCAGGCCCAGTCCCTCAACAGCAACATCTATGACGGCAAGGGGGAGACCCTGATCGTCAGCGCCGCCGGCGTCATCACCGGTACCAGCGGCGACGCCAGCCTGCTCGGCAGCCGCGCCGACAAGGTGCTCGGCAACGGCTGGCAGCAGTACCTCAAACCGGACGTGCAGCGCCAGGAGCTCGACGACGCGTTTCGCATCTCGGTGCCCATTGCGGTGCCCGGCATGGCCCGCAACTGGGCCATCATCGTCACCCTGCCCTACAAGGTGGTGCTGGCAGGAGCGGACGAGCTGGCACGCCAGCTCACCGACATGAACCGCGCCGCCATGACCCAGCAGCTCATCGGTGCCCTGCTGGTGCTGGTGCTGGCCCTTGGCACCATGCTGGTCATTGCCCGCAGCATCACGGGCCCCATCCGCCAGATGGTGAGCCTGGTGGATGACATCGCCGACGGCGACGGGGATCTCACCAAGCGCCTGGAGACCCGCTCCAGGGACGAGCTGGGGGCCCTGGCCCGGGGCATCAACCGCTTCATCGACAAGCTGCAGGCCTTGCTCGGGGATGTGCAGAAGACCGCGAGCGAGGTCCATCGCCACGCCGGGGACACCGATCGCATCGCCGGCCAGACCGACAGCAACCTGCAGCATCACCAGGCGGAGATGGAGCAGATGCTGACCGCGGTGCAGGAGATGTCCTATGTCAGCCAGGAGGTGGCCACCCACGCCAACAACACCGCCGACTCCGCCAAGCAGGCCCAGGGCGCGGCGGACGAGGGCAAGGTACGCTTCCAGCGGGTGATCCACTCCATGCACAAGGTGGCTGCCGAGGCGGGCAAGGGAGCCGAGGTGGTGGAAGGGCTGGCTCACGACAGCGAGCAGATCACCAGCATCCTCACCGTCATCCAGGGGATCGCCGATCAGACCAACCTGCTGGCGCTCAACGCCGCCATCGAGGCGGCTCGGGCCGGGGAGCAGGGGCGCGGTTTTGCGGTGGTGGCCGACGAGGTGCGCAAGCTGGCGGGCAACACCCAGCAGGCGGTGCAGAATACCCAGGAGCTGATCGACAAGATCCGCCACAGCTCCACCAACGCGGTCAACGCCATCCAGCAGAGCCAGCAGCTGACCCATCAGGCGGTGGGGGAAGCGGATCAGGCGGAGGCGGCCCTCGGCAGCATCTTCCAGGCCATCGCCACCATCAACGACATGACCTACCAGATCGCCTCCGCCGCCGAGGAGCAGAGCTCGGTTTCCGAGACTGTCTCCGGCAATCTGTCAAAAACCAGCGCACTGGCCAACGACATCGCCAGGGACGCCACCAGTACGGCCAACGCCAGTCAGGCCTTGCGTCAGGCGGCGGAACGTTTGCAGCAATTGTTGGGTCAGTTTCGTCTCAGCTGATAATTTTCATGCTCCGGACTCTCCCCCTCGGGGGCGAGTCCGTTTACCATAGGCGGCATATTTGCCTGATGGCAGGCAATGTAGTGAGAGGTAAATGCCGTGCCCACCCCGGACCGTCGCCCACGTGGCCATAACAGACGAGCCCAGCAGCGTCGCCAAGACGAATCACAAGGAACCCTGCTCCAACGTATCAACGCGGCTACCCTGCCCCTGCGCCAGCGTCTCGGCCAGGGCATGAGTGGCCTGGGTCAGCGCAACAAGGAGCCGAAGGCGGCCTCGTTCAAGCTGGCAAGCCCCCTGCCCCGCAAACACACCATAGGGTTGCTGGTGCTGATCCCGCTCTGGCTGCTGGTGCTGGCCTGGGAGCCCGCCCCCGCCGCCCCGACCACGGCGCCGTCAGGCTCCCTGGCGGTCCCCCTGGCCGTGCCGGCCCAGGCCCTGACCGTCGGCAACGCCGGTGAGCCCCAGGCCGCCAAGCCCGTCGAGGAAAAAGTGGATGGCACCTGGTTGCAGCACGACGTGCAGGCCGGTGAAACCCTCTACTCCATCTTCCGCAAGTTCGAGCTGCCGGGGGCCGAGCTCAGCCGGCTCATCGCCATCGAAGGGCCGGACAGGCCGCTGACCCGGCTGCAGTCGGGCAAGTCGGTGTTCATCCTGGTGGACACCAGCCGCCGCATCCAGCGGGTCGAGGTCCGCTCTCTCGGTCAGGTCAGCTACCGCTACGACCGCCAGGGGGAAGGGTTCGCCCTCAAGGAATAGGGGGCTCGACCCCCCCCTTATGCAGACGGGAGGCCATGGCCTCCCGTTTTTTTTGATGTGAAGCATGAAACAAGCTGCTGACTTCACAATACTTTTAGCTCGCTCAAAAAATGAAAAGTGCCAAATTGACAAGGGATCGGGCTCCAGTACAATCGGTCAGGCTTTAGACAGGGATTTTGCTACATGCTACTGGGACAAAGAGACGTGGTCAGTCATGCTTCAACCCCTGACTTCCAGGCAAATGCTGCCCAACCAGGCTTAGTTTCATTTTGTTATAGATAGGACTTACCACATGTCTGACATTCGCACCGGCCAAGTAAAATGGTTCAACGAAACCAAGGGTTTTGGCTTCATCGAGCAATCCCAGGGACCGGACGTTTTCGTTCACTTCTCCTCCATCCAGAGCGCCGGTTTCAAGACCCTGGCTGAAGGTCAAAAAGTCCAGTTCACTGTGACCCAGGGCAAAAAAGGCCCTCAGGCCGAGAACGTCACCGTTATCTGAGCCAGCGCCAGTGAACCCGTAGGAGGAGCCATCGCCCCTCCTATTTTTTTGCCCGCGATTTCCCCTCCCCGATCGGCAGAGCCCTTGCCGGGCTTGCCATCCCCACCTGCAATCCGTTTATGGCCGCCACCAGCCGCTATAAATCAAAATGATGAGTTTTGGTTAAATGCCCCGGTTTTAACTTACACCGAGCCACTGTCTGTCATTCAGGCCCTGCCAAGCCTGTTAGCCGACCGCAAAGGGTTGTGCCCGATCTCCGGGAGGCTATTAGCAAGCAATACATCTTGGTCTTATGACTTGGGATGTGCGGGGAAGAGAGAAATCAGGCAAACGCCGGATACGACAAATCATCGCGGCGCGATGTGATGGGCAATTCAAAGGGATTATGAGGACGTCGAAGAGAGATTGGAGCGGGAAACGAGACTCGAACTCGCGACCCCGACCTTGGCAAGCGCGGATCATGCTCTACCAACAGGACGCGGCAGTGATGGTACTGAGAAACTGGATTCGTGTACTTGGGGGAGAGATTGAGTTCGAAGGGTTCGAAGAGAGATTGGAGCGGGAAACGAGACTCGAACTCGCGACCCCAGCCTTGGCAAGCACGGATCATGCTCTACCAACTGGATGTGGTAATGAATGTGCTGAGATATTGGATTGATGAACTTCAAGGAGAGATATTGGAGCGGGAAACGAGACTCGAACTCGCGACCCCGACCTTGGCAAGGTCGTGCTCTACCAACTGAGCTATTCCCGCAACAGGATGTCATCTGCAAGTGTTTGGAGCGGGAAACGAGACTCGAACTCGCGACCCCGACCTTGGCAAGGTCGTGCTCTACCAACTGAGCTATTCCCGCAACAGAATGTCATCTGCAAGTGATTGGAGCGGGAAACGAGACTCGAACTCGCGACCCCGACCTTGGCAAGGTCGTGCTCTACCAACTGAGCTATTCCCGCATCGGAATATCACTTACATATCTTTGGAGCCAGCAACGAGACTCGCGCTCGCTACCCCGACCTTGGCAAGCACTGAACACGCTCTACCAACGCGGTGACTCCGGCACTGCATATTGGAGCGGGAAACGAGACTCGAACTCGCGACCCCGACCTTGGCAAGGTCGTGCTCTACCAACTGAGCTATTCCCGCAACATGGATTGTCTTGAGGCTGTGCTGATGATTGGAGCGGGAAACGAGACTCGAACTCGCGACCCCGACCTTGGCAAGGTCGTGCTCTACCAACTGAGCTATTCCCGCATCGGAACGTCATCAGCAAACATTTTGGAGCGGGAAACGAGACTCGAACTCGCGACCCCGACCTTGGCAAGGTCGTGCTCTACCAACTGAGCTATTCCCGCAAAACCTGAAAACAGACCGTACAGCATTTGGTTGCTTGCGCTACTGTACGGGAGCCGAATTATAAGAGCAGACATTCCAATTGCAAGGGCTTTTTTGTCTGGTTGCAGCCGTTCGCTCAAAAGCTGGCCGAACTGCTGATTTTAGCAACCGAACGACGGCAACCCCTTGCCAGCCACTCAGATTTTGAAGACGTGGGCGCGGTAGAACTGCAGTTCGGCGATGGATTCGCGGATGTCGTCCAGCGCCTGGTGGGAGCCACTCTTCTTGAACTGATCCAGCAGTTCAGGCTGCCAGCGACGGACCAGCTCCTTGATGGTGCTGACGTCCACGTTGCGGTAATGGAAGAAGGCTTCCAGATCGCTCATGTGCTTGACCATGAAGCGGCGATCCTGGCCGATGCTGTTGCCGCACAGGGGGCTGGTGCGCTCCGGCACCCACTGGCGAATGAAGGCGAGGGTCTCGGCAACGGCCTTGGCCTCGTCGTATTCACTCGCCTTGACCCGGGCCACCAGCCCGCTCTTGGTGTGGGTGTTGACGTTCCAGTCATCCATCTTGCCCAGCTCTTCCTCGCTCTGGTGGATGGCGATGACCGGCCCTTCGGCCAGCACGTTCAGGTCCTTGTCGGTGACGATGGTGGCTATCTCCAGTACCACGTTCTCTTCGGGGTCCAGACCCGTCATCTCCATGTCGATCCATACCAAGTTCTGCGCGCTGACTGTCATGATTGCTCTCTCTATTGGGAGGAATGGCGGAATTTTGCCAATTTGCATGTATCATACTGGCTTTGAATCTGTTCATAAACTGGCAAACCCCGTGGCAAAGAAAGCAAAACTCAATCTGGGTCAACAAAGGCGCGTCCAGGCCAACCGCGAGCGGCGGCTGCAAAAAGAGCACACCACAGTGGTAGATGACACCCTGTTCGGCCCCGCCATCGAAGGGGTGGTGATCAGCCGTTTCGGCCAGCACGCGGATGTCGAGGCGAGCGATGGTGCCATCCACCGCAGCAACCTGCGGCGCAGCAGCATCAGCAGCCTGGTGTGCGGCGACAAGGTGGTGTGGCGCCCCGGCCTCAATGCCGCGACTGCCGGCGTCATCGAGGCGGTGCATCCGCGCCACTCGGTGCTGACCCGGCCGGACTTCTACGACGGGGTCAAACCCATCGCCGCCAACATCGACCAGATCATCATCGTCTCGGCGGTGATGCCAGAGTTCTCCACCAATATCGTCGACCGCTACCTGGTGGCGGCAGAAGATGTGGAGATAGCGCCCCTCATCGTGCTCAACAAGGTCGACATGCTCGATGACGCGGCCCGCGCCCGTATCGAGCACCAGCTCGAGACCTACCGCAAGCTCGGTTACGAGGTGCTGCTGGTGAGCTGCGAGAGCGGTGAGGGCATCGACGCCCTCAAGGCGGCGCTCACCGACAAGATCAGCATCTTCGTGGGCCAGTCCGGGGTGGGCAAGTCGTCCCTCACCAACGCCCTGATGCCGGGGCTGGACGTGCTCACCGGCGAGATCTCCGAGAACTCGGGGCTCGGCCAGCACACCACCACCACGGCGCGGCTCTACCACTTCCCGAGCGGCGGCGATCTCATCGACTCCCCCGGGATCCGCGAGTTCGCCCTCTGGCACCTGGAAGCCGACCGCATCACCCGGTGCTTCGTCGAGTTTCGCGACTACCTGGGTGGCTGCAAGTTTCGCGACTGTACCCACAAGGATGATCCCGGCTGCGCCCTGCGCGCCGCGGTCGAAGCGGGCGCCATCAGCGCCGATCGCTTCCACAACTACCACCGCATCCTGGAAACCATGCAGGAAGCCCGCCACGGTCGCCAACAGGCGCGGCTGTGACCCGTTCAACTCATTCCCAGATGAAGATCATGAGCATCACTGACAACCTGAAAATTGCCGGTCAATACTGCCTGCCCAAACACGCCCTCTCCCGCCTGGTGGGCAAACTTGCCGCCGCCGAAGCGGGCAACCTCACCACCAGGGTGATCGAGGCCTTTATCAAGCAGTACCAGGTCGACATGAGCGAGGCGCTGCACGAGAGCCCGGCCCACTACAAGAGCTTCAACGCCTTCTTCACTCGCGAGCTCAAGCCCGGCATCCGCCCCGTGGTGGAAGACGCCATGACCCTGGCCCTGCCGGTGGATGGCACCGTCAGCCAGCTCGGGCCCATCAGCCAAGGTCGCATCATCCAGGCCAAGGGCCACGACTACAGCGCCCGCGAGCTGCTGGGGGGCTATGAGGATCTGGTGGCCCCGTTCAAGGATGGCGACTTCGCTACCATCTATCTGGCACCCAAGGATTACCACCGCATCCACATGCCGCTGGACGGCGTGCTGGAGAGCATGGTGTTCGTGCCGGGGGATCTCTTCTCCGTCAACCCCCTCACGGCCGAGAACGTGCCCAACCTGTTTGCCCGCAACGAGCGGGTGGTGGCCACCTTCCGTACTCCCCACGGCCCCATGGCCCTGGTGCTGGTCGGTGCCACTATCGTCGCGAGCATCGAAACCATCTGGGCCGGCAACATAGCGCCGACCAAAGAGAAGAAGGTGGTGCGCTGGGACTACACCGGCGATGAAGCCATCACCCTGCAAAAGGGGGCCGAGATGGGCCTGTTCAAGCTGGGCAGCACAGTCGTCTGCCTGTTTGGCCCGGGCATGCTGGCCGGTTTCGCGCCGCACCTGGCCAACGGGGTCACCACCCGCATGGGTCAGCCCTTTGCCACCCTGGCGGCGCAAGCATGAGCGATCAACCCGCTTCCCAGAAGAACAACCCGCTGCACGGGCTGACCCTGGAGGCCATCGTCACCGCCCTGGTCGCGCACTATGGCTGGGAAGCGCTGGGGCAGCAGATCAATATCCGCTGCTTCACCGATAACCCCAGCATCAAGTCCAGCCTGAAGTTCTTGCGCAAGACCCCCTGGGCCAGAGAGAAGGTCGAAAGCCTCTATCTGTACGTCCAGCGCAAGCAGGCCAAAGAGAAGGAGTGACGCCATGGCGTTCAAGATTACCTACACCTACAAGAAGCAGGCCAGGGAGATTGGCTACGCCAACGACAAGTTCAACAGCATCTATGATGCCGTTGCCGCCGCCGAGGGGATCGATCTGACCCGCTTCCACGCCATGGAAGAGCAGCTGGCCCAGGTGTGCCGCCGCGACAAGAAGAGCGTGAAGGATTACCGGGAGAACTACTTCAAGGAGCTGGGCTTCTCCAACATCGTCATCGAACGGGACGCCAAGGAGTAAGCATGCGCACCCTGACCCTGATGGCCGCCTCCCTGCTGCTGGCCGCCTGCAACACGACACCGAGGGAGCCCCTGGTCGGCGCGGATCGCGACGAACATGGCTGCATCGGCAGCGCGGGTTATCAATGGTCGGCGCTGGCAGGCAAGTGCGTGCGGCTGTTCGAGCAGGGCATTCGCCTCAATCCGACCGATGCCGGTCAGACCGTCAGCGCTTTCGTGCTGTTCAATGCCGATCAGAGTCAGGCCGAGCTGACCCTGCCAGAGGGCGAGCCGATCCGGCTGGTCCGCCAGGGCGAAGAGGGCAACTGGTCCTGGCAGGGCGGCGGCTATCAGCTCTTCCCCTGGAAGGGCTATGTGCTCAAATCCGGTGACCATGTGCTCTATCACGGTGATCTGACCCCCTGATCCTCTGGCGTCATCCCTCCCCTCACGCCCTGATGGACGCAGAGCAGGCATAAAAAACCCCGTTGCACGCAACGGGGTTTTTTATGATACCCGGCAGGATCAGTTGCCGAGGGTGGAGAACAGGCTCTGTTCCAGGCTGCCGCGAGAGACGCACACCGGGGTGATGGAGGGGGCCGGTACCCGCTCGCCGGAGGACTCGACGAAGTAGAGCTGGGTGTTGCCCTTGACGTTGACGGTGGCCACGCTGTTGTTGCCGCTCTGGGTGATGATCAGGTTGATCTGCAGGTTGGGGTTGCCCAGTGCGACCTTGGAGCCCATGGTACCGCAATCCAGCCACTCCAGACCGTCGGCCGAATTCTCGACGTTGGCGGTCATCAGGCCGGAGCCACGCTGGCTGTTTTCGATGTTAAGGCCGTGATCGCCAAACCACTTCTCGGCGCGGGCCCACACCAGATCCACCGGGATCTGCATCTCCTGGGTGTTGTTGGTCGCCTTGGCTACCGGCGGGGTATAGCGGTACTGCTCGCCGCCATTGTTGTCGCTGGCACAACCGGCCATCAACAGGGCCAGTGCTACTCCCACTATCTTTTTCATGCTGCTTCTCTCATCCATATAATCCGGCCCTAGGCCGACCGGCGGCTATTATGGCGGCAGCGACACAGACTGTCAGCAGGGATCGGCAGAAATGAGTCAGCCTTAACCCAAGCTTTACAAAACCAGCCTGCTATCATAGATTTGCTCGAAGTCTCCCCCGTGAGTGTCTGTGTGAACTCCTTGCTCACCCTGCCCCTGCTGCAGCAGATCATCGACCAGCTACCCATGAATATCTTCTGCCGGGATACGGATGGGCGCTACCTGTTTGCCAACCGTGCCTTCACGGAGCAGGCGGGTCTGCCGCTGCCGGCGGATCTCGTCGGCAAGACAGACGCCGACATGCCCTGGGGCGACATCTTTCGGGAAGAGGATCTGCGCCTGCTGGCGGAGGGCAAACCCCTGCTCTATCAGCAGTTGCACTGCAGCAACGGCGACGCCACCAGCTGGATGGAGATCCACAAGATCCCGCTCTACGACGAGCAGGGCAAGCCGGTGGCCCTGTTCGGCATGGTCAACGAGATAGATCAGCGCAAGGAGCTGGAGCAGACCTTCCGCCAGCAGCAACTGCTGCAACGCCGCCTGCTGGACGCCATCCCGGATCCGATCCGGCTGGAAGACCATCAGGGGCTGTTGATCGACTGCAACCAGGCCTTTCTCGACTTCATGGGGATGGCGGCCAGCGAGGCCCTCGGCCAGCGGGTGGCCCACCGTCTCTCTACCGAGCTGCCGATGGGACGGGGTGAATACTGCCTGGTGGATGCCAACGGCCAGGGCCGCCATCTGGAGGTGACCCGGGTCGAGGTGCCGGACGACGAGGGCAACTCCCTCGGCATCCTCACCCTGAGCCGCGACATCACCGGGCTGCGCACCACCCAGGCCCAGTTGCAGCAGGAGCAGCACTACGACAGCCTGACCGGCCTGCTCAAGCTCTCCCACTTTCTGCAGACCAGCCGTCACCTCGGCGCCCGCAAGGCGAGCCTGGTGCTGGTCGATCTGCAGCACTTTCGCGAGATCAACGATCGCTTCGGCATCCGGGTCGCCGACCGCCTGCTCAGCCAGGTGGCCCGTCGCCTGCAGCAGCTGGCACCACCCCAGTCGCTGGTGTGCCGGGTGGCCGCCGACGACTTTGCCATGCTGCTGCCCGAACTGAACGAGCCGCTGGCCAACTGGAGCAGCCGTCTGCAGGGGGCGCTGATGGTCCCCTATCAGGTGGAAGAGCACAGGATCCAGATCCCGGTATTCCTCGGCATCGCCCACGGCAAGGCCAACGACGCCGAACGGCTGCTGAGCCACGCCGAGGCCGCCTTGGCCCAGGGCAAGCGTCAGCAGCAGCACTGCACCCTGTTCGACCCCGAACTCGATGCCAAGCTCAAGCGTCGCCAGCTCATCGCGGCCCAGTTGCCGCTCGCCATCAAGTCCGGCCAGCTGACCGCCGTCTACCAGCCCATCATCAGCACCCGCACCAGTCAGCTGCACGGGGCCGAGCTGCTCTGTCGCTGGCCCCATCCCGAGCTCGGCATGATCTCGCCTGACGAGTTCATCCCGCTGGCGGAGGAGCTGGGACTCATCGGCCTGCTCGGCTGCCACATGCTGGAGCAGGGCTGCGCCCAACTGGCCCGCTGGCAGGCCGATGCGCCGGATCTGGTGCTCTCCATCAACCTCTCGCCCCTGCAATTTCGCGACCCCGAGCTATGCCCTCAGATCTTCGCCTGCATCGAGCGTCACGGCCTCGCCCCCTGGCAGCTGGAGCTGGAGATCACCGAAGGGGTGCTGATGGAGAACGCCGACGAGATAGAGAGCAACCTGGCCTGCCTGATCGAGGCGGGCTTTCAGCTCGCCATCGACGACTTCGGCACCGGCTACTGCAGTCTGGCCTACCTGCCACGGCTGCAGGTGGCGACCCTCAAGCTCGACAAGAGCTTCACGCAGGAGCTGGTCACCAACCAGGCCACCACCGCCATCGTGCGCTCCGTCATCGGGCTGGGCCACGAGCTCGGCATCAAGATCACCGCCGAAGGGGTGGAGACGCAAGAGCAGCAGGCGTGGCTGGTGCAGGCCGGCTGCGACCGGTTGCAGGGCTACCTGTTCAGCCGCCCGCTGCCCCCCGCCGAGTTTGCCCGCTGCTACCAGTTGCCACAGGCGTGATGCTCACAACAACAAGGCCACCCGAGGGTGGCCTTGTTGTTTTTGCAAAGCGTGCGTGAGCTGGCGCCTTACTCCTGGAAGTAGGTGCCCCAGCCGTCGTAGTCCACGCCGTATTTTTCGAGGATGGGCAGCATGGTGGCGATGTCCGCCACTATGGTCTCGATGTCCAGCTTGCACTCGACGGTGGCGTCGAAGCAGAAGATGGTGGCGCCGTCATCCAGCTCCATCTCTTCGGCATCGGTCACTTCGAAACCGGCCTTGAACAGGTCGACCGCCGCCTTCTCCAGCAGATCGAAATCCTGGCAGGCAAAGTGGTGCTCAATCTCGTACTCCAGATCCGGGTTGCTGCCATCGGCCAGCAGCTCGTTGACGATGGCGGCGGTCTCTTCGCGCCACTCTTGCATATTGGTATTCATATAAACCCCAGGCGGTGTTGAATGGATGTCACCCCTGCCAGCCGCGTCGGCCCGGACCATGGCCAGGGGATGAGTGCGGCAAAGCATACCCGCAGAGCGCGGCAGGCTCAATCGATGGGCCAAGATAACTGGCGCCTCTCCCGGCTTGGCGCCAGCGGGCAGCCCTCGGCACGTCAGGCAGCTCGCCCCCCTTCATGATGTTCTGCTGGCCGTCGGCCCACCCTGCCCCGCAGGCGCCCCTCTTTTCATGGTTAAAACGGGGAAACCGGTCCAATCACGGGAAGATTGCTCGGATATCGAGCGAACGGTACATCAATCTGCGGCCTGTGGTTGACACCTCAGTCCAGAAAGGGTTTAATGCGCGCCGTTGCCCAGATAGCTCAGTCGGTAGAGCAGGGGATTGAAAATCCCCGTGTCGGCGGTTCGATTCCGTCTCTGGGCACCAACTATTCCTCCTTAGTTCAGTCGGTAGAACGGCGGACTGTTAATCCGTATGTCACTGGTTCAAGTCCAGTAGGAGGAGCCAAATTCGAAAGGCCCGCTCAGATGAGCGGGCCTTTTTGCATCTGTCATTTACTCACATGCCGGGGCTAGTAGTGGTTTTCGTCCCCATGCCATACGTGTCCGGCCGAGCAGGCCCGGGCGACTTCGTGGCAGGGGTCGTCCGCATGGCGGCGGAAGAAGTGCTGATCCTGTTGCAGCAGGAGCGAACTCATCGAGTGGCTCATGCCAGCCAGTGCCTCGCCAGCGGTCAATCCTGCAACCCGGTGATCTGTGGCCAAATGAGCCAGGACTTTTTCACGACTGTTCATGATCGCCTCCCTCTGTGGATCCGGTCGTAAATTGACCATAGCAGCCGTGCTCTGCATACAGCAAACCCGCGCCAGCAAAGGGCTACAGGCAGGTCCTGACCTTCTGCTCTGGCATGAAAAAACCCGCTCATGACAAGCGGGTCTGTTTCACTCAGCTAACCGCCGTTGCAGGCCGCCAGCAACAGAGTGGCACCACAGGTGGCGCTGAACACCAGCAAACCCGCCTGCAGCACCCCCTCCGGATCCCTCTGTGTGCGTCTCTTGCGAACACGTATCCATCTCGGCTTCATCGAGCCAACTCCATCCAGTTTCCTGCACCCGGGGTGCTGACCTATCCCTGCCCGTCCCGGCAGGCGGCTCATCTTTGTCCAGTTGCAGCCCGCCGTCAACCGCGGCGAAACCACACCTTGTACGGCACCGACCTCAGGCTCCATCTCTGTTAACAATCTGGAAAACCGGCGTGACCCGCCCCTGCGCCAGGGCTATGATGAGGCCGACGATTTTCCTACCCTCAGGGAGACCCCAGATGAGCAGCCCCTTGCACTATGTGCTGGATGGCATCCATTGCGAGCCACACTTTTTTACCGTGCCCCTCGACCACCAGCATCCCGATGAGGAGGCGACCCTCACCCTGTTTGGCCGCACCCTCTGCCGCAAGGACAAGCTGGATGATGACCTGCCCTGGTTGCTCTATTTGCAGGGGGGCCCGGGCTTTGGCGCTCCTCGCCCGACCGCCGATGGCGGCTGGATCAAGCGGGCCCTGCAGGAGTTTCGGGTGCTGCTGCTCGATCAGCGCGGCACCGGCCACTCCACCCCCATCAGTGCTGACGCCCTGGCGGGGATGACCCCCGGTGAGCTGGCGGACTACCTCGGCCATTTTCGTGCCGACAGCATAGTGCGCGACGCCGAATGCATTCGCGAGGTGCTGAGCCCGGGGCGCCCCTGGAGCCTGCTCGGCCAGAGTTTCGGCGGCTTTTGCAGCCTCACCTACCTCTCGTTGTTCCCAAGGAGCCTGCACGAGGTCTACCTCACCGGCGGCGTGGCACCCATCGGGCGCAGTGCGGATGAGGTCTACCGCGCCACCTACCAGCGGGTAGCGGACAAGAACCGCGCCTTCTTCACCCGCTTCCCCCATGCCCAGGCCATCGCCAACCGGCTGGCCAACCACCTGCACCACTACGATGTGCGCCTGCCCAACGGCCAGCGCCTGACGGTGGAGCAGTTGCAGCAGCAGGGGCTGGATCTGGGGGCCAGCGGCGCCTTCGAGGCACTTTACTACCTGCTGGAGGACGCCTTCATCGGCGAACGCCTCAACCCCGCCTTCCTCTACCAGGTGCAGGCCATGCAGCCGTTCAACACCAACCCGGTGTTCGCCATTTTGCACGAGTCCATCTATTGCGAAGGGAGTGCCAGCAACTGGGCGGCAGAGCGGGTGAGAAGGGAGTTCCCTGCCCTGGCCTGGGCGCCAGGCAAAGATTTCGCCTTTACCGGCGAGATGATCTTCCCCTGGATGTTCGAGCAGTTCCGCGAGCTCATTCCCCTGAAGGAGGCCGCCCACCTGCTTGCCCAGAAAGCGGACTGGGGCCCCCTCTACGATCCGGCGCAGCTGGCCCGCAACACTGTGCCGGTGGCCTGCGCCGTCTATGCCGAGGACATGTACGTGGAGTTCGACTACAGCCGCGACACCCTCAAGGGGCTTGGCAACAGCCGCGCCTGGATCACCAACGAGTACGAGCACAACGGCCTGCGGGTCGATGGCGAGCAGATCCTGGACCGGCTCATCCGCATGAATCGGGATCGCTGATCCCGCCGGGCTCGCGCCCGCAGCAAGACGACAATATCGAGGGTGGCCCATGAGCCGCCCCGCCCCCTGGAAGCAGCACAAAATAATAAGGACACCCATTGGATCATCCGGAAATATCGGCCGGCTGGCTGAGCCGCCTCTTCTATCACTGGACCGGCCCGTTGCAGCGCAAGGGGCTGACCGAGCCCCAGGTCAACCTCGACGATCTCTATCCCCTGTTGCCGGAAGACAGGCGCGATGGCCGCGCCGACGCCTTCCTCGCGCTCACCGCCGCCCAGCCGGTGCGCCCCTGGCCCATCACCGCCTTTATCTGGCGCCAGTATCGCGGCCGCATCGGCCTGCTCACCCTGTTACAGTTGCTCGGCATGCTGGCCACCCTGGCCAGCCCCTGGCTGCTCAACCACAGCATGACCCAGCTCGGCACCGATGCCACCACCGGCCACAAGCTGCTGCTGGCCCTGGCCCTGTTCGCCTCCGTGCTCGCCGCCGGCATGCTGGCGGAGCACTCCCTGCAACTGGCCCTCAAGATGCACGTGCCCATCCGCCGTCTGCTGGCCGAATCCCTGCTCGCCAAGGTAATGAAGCAGGGTGGCAAGAGCTTCGACGACAGGGCCGGCGGCCGGGTTCAGAACCTCATCAACCGGGACGTGTGGGACATTACTTGGATCCTGGCTGACCCCGCCATGCCGCTCACCATGCTGCTGCAACTGCTCGGCACCATAGCCCTGCTGGTGTGGCAGGTGGGCAGCGCCGGCCTGGTGGGCTTTGCGGTGCTCACCCTGCTGCTGCTCATCTCCACCCGGGTGGTACGGCGCATGAACCAGCAGGAGCAGCAGCTCAAGCGCCAACAGGATGAGCGCAACGGCATCCTGGCGGAGTACATCAAGAAGCTGCGGCTGGTACGCCAGAACGGACTCGGCGCCTTCTTCACCCGGGCCGCCGGCCACAAGCGCCAGCAGGAGCTGGGGGTGCTGGGACGGGTGCTCCGGCTCGATGCCATCAACGAGAGCCTGATGCTGAGCACCCCGCTGCTGGTGACCCTGGCCACCTTCACCACCTATCTGGTGTCGGGCAGGGAGCTCACCCTGCCCCAGGTGTTCACCACCATCGCCCTGTTCACCGTGCTGCGCATCCCCATGATGCGGCTGCCCTATCTCATCCGCACCCTGATCAACTTCAACACCGGCTTCAATCGGCTGTGCGAGTTCCTCAACAGCCCCGAGCAGCACCGGGATCTCACCGACTCAAGCTTGCCGGTGGGGGCCCTGCAGTTCGACAACGTCACCGCCTTGCACCAGCAAAAAACCGTGCTGCAGGGGGCCAATCTGTTCATCCAGCCGGGGGAGCTGGTGGGGATCACCGGCGCCACCGGGGCGGGCAAGAGCTGTCTGCTGCACCTGGTCGCCGGCTTTGACGACAGCTTCGAGGGCAGCATCCGCCGCCACGGCCGGGTCGCCCATCTGGGCCACAAGCCCTGGCTGATGAACGACACCATCCGCAACAACATCCTGTTTGGCCAGCCCTGGCACGCCGAGCGCTATCGCTGGGTGCTGGGGGCCTGTGCGCTGGGCGCCGACCTCGAACTGCTCAGCCACGGCGATCAGACCCTGGTGGGCGAGCTCGGCACCCGCCTCTCCGGCGGCCAGCAGCAGCGAGTCGCCCTGGCCCGCGCCCTCTACGCCCGGGCCGACATCCTGCTGCTGGACAACCCCCTCTCGGCGCTCGACCCCATCGTCTCGGCCCAGGTGCTGGAGCGGGGGCTCGCCTTCAAGCCGGGGCCGACCCGGCTCCTGGTCAGCCACGACCCGGACGTGCTGGCTCACTGCGATCGGGTGATCCGCATCGAGCAGGGCGAACTGGTGGAGCTCGATGCCCATCAGCTGGCGGATCTTATCCAGCATCCCCAGCCCGTCCCGCCGGTGCCGCCCCAGGAGGCGGAGCAGTTCAATGAAGAGAAGGTGGTGGAGGGCAAGGTGGACTGGGGGCTATTCGGTTTCATGTGGCAGCGCCTGGCCGCGCCCGGCGCCATCCTGCTCGCCCTGCTGCTTACCCTGGGTCAGGAGGGGCTGCGCATCGCCTCGGATCTCTGGCTCGGCGGCAAGGCCGGGGTGACAGAGGTGAGCGAACTGCTCGGCATCTATGTGCTGCTGGGAGCGGGCTCCCTCACCTGCATCATGGTGGTGCGGGTCATCAACTACAAACTCGGCCTCAAGCTGGCCTGGACCCTGTTTGACGGCATGCTGGGGCGCATCAGCCGCGCCCCCATGGCCTTCTTCGACAAGGTGCCGCAGGGGCGCATCCTCAACCGCTTCGACCGGGATCTGGGGGAAGCCCAGGAGATCCTGCTGTCGATGCTGATGGGGCTGTTCGGCATGCTGGTGTCGGTGGCGCTGCAGGTGGTGGTGATCGGCGTCAACATGCCGCTGTTGCTGCTCATCGCCCCCCTGGTGGGCTGGGCCCTCTACGTGCTGCAGCGCCGCTACCGGGCGGTGCAGCTCAAGCTGCGGCGACAGGCGTCGGTGCTGCGCTCTCCGCTCTACATCAGCATCAGCGAGACCATCCGCGGCGCCCCCGCCCTGCGCCTGGCCGGGGCCGAGCGTTTCGCGCTGGATCAGGTGCTGCTGCACTATGACAACAACCTGCGCAGCTGGTACACCACCACCTCCATCAACCGCTGGCTCGGCATGCACCAGACCCTGCTCTCCGCCGCCCTGGTGGGCGCCGTGGCGCTGATGGTGGCCTTTGGCAACAGCTCGCTGCTGGGGGCCGTGGCCATCACCTATGCCTTTACCGCTTCCGCCATGCTCAACTCCCTCATCCGCACCTTCGCCGAGGTGGAGCAGGTGATGAACGCGGTGGAGAGGGTGCGTGAATACAGCGAAATAGAGAGCGAGCGTCAGGAGGGGGAGGCCCTCGCCACCGCTCACCCCAAGGTGCGCTTCGACAACCTGGGGCTGCGCTACCCCCAGGCCAGCCAGTGGGCGCTGCACAAGGTCAACTTCGAGCTGGCCCCCGGCGAGAAGGTGGGCGTGTGCGGCCGTACCGGCGCCGGCAAGAGCTCGCTGCTGGGGGTGCTGCAGGCCATGTATCCCGCCACCCAGGGGGAGATCTACTACGGCGAGCAGCCGCTCTCCCGGCTGGCACCGGAAGCGGTGCGCGATCTCTACGACACCGTCTCCCAGATCCCGCTCACCTTCTTCGGTACCCTGCGGGCCAACCTGGCGCCCCTGACCGAGCATGACGACGCGGCACTTGAGCAGGCACTGGCCCGTGTGGGGCTGGCCGAGCGCTGCGCCGGCCGGCTGGACGAGGAGCTCGACAGGCTGCAACTCTCCGCCGGCGAGACCCAGTTGCTGGTGATCGCCCGCATCCTGCTGTCACGCCGCCCGCTCATCGTGCTGGACGAGGCAACCTCGGATCTCGACCACGGCGGCATGCGCAAGATGGCGGAGCTGCTCTATCGCTACCGGCCGGAGGCCAGCTACCTGGTGATCGCTCACCATCTGGAGCCGCTCTTGTCGGTGGACAAGGTGGTGGTGATGGAGGCCGGCACCGTGGTGGAGCAGGGTTCGCCGGTGAGCCTGCTGGCCAACCCCCACTCCCGCTTCCACCAGCTGTTTGCCGGCCAGGTCAACCGCCAGGTGCCCCAGACGGTGTGAGGGCTGAAAATGACAAGGGCTGCCCGCGGGCAGCCCTTGTTGCTTGAGGAGAGCCTCAACGCTCCATGATCTGGGTGATGTCGTCCTTGTTGATATGCACCTCCCTCCCCTCTTCATCGTAATAGCGATACATGCCTGTGGTCTCGTCCAACCTGGGTTTGCTGTCGGTGGCAATCATCTTGCCATCCTTGGTGCTCATGATGTATTGGGAGCTGCACCCCGCCAATCCCAACAGACAAACCAGCATCATCACAGCTTTCATCACTCTCCCCTTCTTCACGCTCACCCTGGCGGTGATAGATGAAGCCTAGCTCAACCGGATGGCCCGTTTACCTTGATTGCAGCAACAGGATTCACAGAAAGAATCCACCTGCTATAGCCATTGAAAATGATCTATCAAGAAAAGAAAGACCGGACATCTGTCCGGCCTGCTCTGGATTATTAGTTACTTGCCCGGCTTGCGCTCGCCGGTGACGGTGGGGTTGGCCGGATCCATGCTCCACTCGAACCATCCGCCGTCGTAGACGCTGATCCGCTTCCAGTCCATCAACCAGGCGTAGAAGAACGCCTCGGAGGCGCGCCAGCCGGTGCCGCAGTAGAAAGCGGCCTGCTGGGTCGGCTCGATATTCCACTCATCCCACATGGCGAGGATCTCGCGGGCGGGCTTCATGGTGCCGTCCGGGTTGTGGAAGTCGCTCATGCTGTTGGCATCCACCCCGCCATGACCCCATCTGGCCCCGGGAATGTCCCCCTTGGGCTTGATGTAGCTGTAGCCCGAGGTATTGCCCACGAACTCGTCCCAGGTGCGCACGCTGACCAGGGCGCCGTCCGGCTGCTTGAGCAGGGCCTTGGCCTGGTCAAGGGTGGTGTAGAACTCGGGACGGGCGGGGATGACCACGCCAAACTCCCTGGCCGGTTTGAAAGTATTGGCCAGACCGGTCTCGGTGCGCAGATGCTGCACGAACCAGGCCTCCAGCCCGCCATCCAGCAGCCGCACATCCTCGACCCCCGCATACATCATCAGATGGGCCGCACGGGCCGCCGCCATGGTGTTGCGGCCATAGAGGATGACGGTGGTGTCATGACGGATGCCGTTCTCCAGCAGCAGCGCCTTGAGCGCCTCGTCAGAGACCTTGTTCCACAGCGGCTCCCCTTCCAGCCGGTTGGTATCGATGTAGCCGGCTCCCGGAATGTGGCTCAGCAGATAGGCCTTGGGGGATCCCCAGTCCACCTCGAACACCTTCCACTCCCCCTTGGGGGCGGCGATGACCGGCTTGCCTGCCTGCAAGTCTGCCAGCCAGAGCGGATGGACCAGCTGCTGCCAGCGTGCCAGGTGCTCCCGGGGCGCCTCTTTCCATCCCTGCAGCTCGAACAGCTGCTTGATGCCCTGCTGGCGCAGCAGACGGGCCACCTCGGCCACCTCGCGAGGGGTGCCATAGAGGGCGACGGGTTTGTCGGCCTTCAACCCCTTGCTCGCGAGTGCCGCAGGCCACTCCTCGTCACTGTATTTCCACTCTGCGGAGAGCAGCTCGGCACCGGCCACATGGCCCCCCTGCCTCTCCCCGTCCATGGGCCAGCCCTGATAGAAATAGCTCGGGCGGGTATCCAGGATCACCGCCTCCTTCCCCTTGGCATCCGCCAGGGAGATCGGGGGCAGCTCGGCGGCCAGCGCGGGCCAGGCACACCAGAGCAGCAAGGCGGTCAGGCAGCTTCGCCACAGTCCAGTCATTCGTTTCATGATGTCGTCTCGATGCATAGTGAAGAGAGTTAAAAAATGGAGCGGCCCAGGCGCTCGGCCAGCAGCTCCAGCGCCGCCGTCCCGGCCAGGGAGTTGCCCGCCTTGTTGAGCTCGGGTGACCAGACGCAGATGGAAAGCTCTCCCGGGATCAGCGCCATGATGCCGCCCCCCACCCCGGATTTCCCCGGCATGCCGACCCGGTAGGCGAAGTCGCCCGCCTCGTCATAGAGGCCGCAGGTGGCGAGCAGGGCATTGACCTGCTTGGTGGTCCGGGCTGGCAGCAGGGGCGTGCTCTCGCCAAGAGGGACGCCCCGGTTGGCCAGATAGACGAAGGCTCGTGCCAGATCGACGCAGCTCATGCGGATGGCGCAGGCATTGAAGTAGCTCTGCAATACTTTGTCCACCTCGTTCTCGAAGTTGCCATAGGCCTTCATCAGATAAGCGATGGCGGCATTGCGGGCGGAGTGCTGGTACTCGGAGCGCGCCACCACCTGATCCGCCATGATGGCCGGGTTGCCGCACAGGCGGCGTACCAGCTCCAGAGTGCGTTGGCGAGGAGCGGTGAGCCGGGTTTCCAGCAGATCGCTCACCACCAGGGCACCGGCGTTGATAAAGGGGTTGCGGGGAATGCCCTGCTCGAACTCCAGCTGGACGAGGGAGTTGAACGGCTGACCGGAGGGCTCCTTGCCCACCCGAGCCCAGATCTCCTCCTCCTGATAGAGGGTCAAGGCCAGCGTGAGGCTCAGGGCCTTGGAGATACTCTGGATGGAGAAGGGCTCGAAAGCGTCACCTGCGGTGAACAATTCCCCTTCAACGGTACAGACCGCGATCCCCAGCCGGTCGGCAGGCACCTGGGCCAGGGCGGGAATGTAATCGGCCACCTTCCCCTGCCCGAGCAGAGGACGCACCTCTTCCAGGATGCCGGCCAGTAATTCGGATGACAACACCATTGGCTATTCCATGACGTGAAACGAGGCGGGGCCAGCCCACCGACAAAAATCCCGCCGGCGGCGGGATTTTCTATCTGCCCGGGAGGCAGTCAGATATCAGGCCGGCTCGCCGTACCAGAGATCGAACAGCTCGGTGACCACCACGGCCTCCAGCCCTTTGCCTTGCAGCCAGGTCTGAACGGCGGAACGGTCTTCGTCGGTGCACTTGCCGAGCTGCTGGGTGCAGATCATCCCTTCCCAGGCCAGGTGACCCGAGCCGGCGAAGGCCAGCTTGCGAGGCTCAATCACCTCGTCGATCAGCGCATCGACCACGGCATCAATGGTCTCTTCGGCGGTGCCGACCGGGAAGTTGAAACTGATGTCGAACCCCATTTCCTGGAATTCATCGACGCGCAGTTTCTTGCGCAGACGGCGGCTACGGTTGGCCATGATAGCTCCTTAGTTGATACGTTGACTCAGTTGACTCGTTTGAAAATCAGATCCCAGACACCGTGGCCCAGACGATGGCCACGCTGCTCGAATTTGGTCAGGGGGCGCCAGTCGGGACGGGGCACCCAGTTGCCGGTGGCGGAGGTGTTCTCGTACCCCTCGGCGGCACTCATCACCTCCAGCATGTGCTCGGCGTAGTTCTCCCAGTCGGTGGCCATGTGGAAGACGCCACCGATGGCAAGCTTCTGGCGGATATCCTGGGCAAAGGCAGGCTGCACGATGCGACGCTTGTGGTGGCGGCTCTTGTGCCAGGGGTCAGGGAAGAAGAGCTGCAGACAGGAGAGAGAACCGTTCGGGATCATGTGCTCCAGCACTTCCACCGCATCGTGGCAGATGACGCGCAGGTTGGTGACACCCGCCTCCTGGGCGGTGCCAAGGCAGGCGCCCACACCCGGAGAGTGCACCTCGATGCCGATGAAGTTCTTCTCGGGGGCGTTCTTGGCCATCTCCACCAGGGAGGCGCCCATGCCGAACCCGATCTCCAGCACCACGGGTGCCTCGCGGCCAAACAGGGCCACCATGTCGAGCGGCTCTGGTGCGAAATCGATGCCCATGACCGGCCAGAGCTCTTCCAGGGCCTTCTCCTGCCCTTTGGTCAGGCGGCCTTCGCGACGGACGAAGCTGCGGATCTTGCGCATGAACTTGCCGTCTTCGTTAAACACATCTTGGGTCACAGACATAGTAAATTGCTCGTTATTGCATCGCTCTGGAACAGAGCCGACATAAATGGATCGCTCGTTATTGCATCAGTTCGCAAAAACAGGGGAGCGAATTATCCCAAGATAGGCACAAGGCGCAAGTGTTTCCCACAACAAATCCCCCGGGACTGCCCACATCCACCGGCAAGGTTGACAAATGCCCCCCCCTTCACAGAATCTGCCGGACGTCAGGTTCATCCTGACGCGGAAAAATAAAACCATATACAACAAAGGATTGCAGTATGAAGAAAACCCTGTTGGCCCTCGTTCTGCCTGCCATGCTGGCCGGTTGCAACCCCTCTGACAACGACTCCCAACCCCCTGCCCCCGCGGCTCAGGCCCATGAATTTCTGGTGCAACTGAGCTCTGGCGCAGAAGGGATAGGCGCTCGCCCCACAGGCACCGAGGCCGAAACCCGCGCCGCAGCCTGGATCCAGGATCACCTGGCCGGTTGGGGCTACGAGGTGCAGAACCAGCCGTTCACCTACACCCGGGGCGGCACCGAACGCACCTCCCAGAACATCGTCGCCGAGCTCAAGGGTCAGAGCGACAAGGTGATCCTCATCGGTGCCCACTATGACAGCACCGGCGAGAAGAAAGGATCCGAAGGCGCCACCGACAACGGGGCCGGCGTCGCCGCCCTGCTGGCGGTTGCCGAGGCACTCAAGGGAGAGACCCTGCCCTACACGGTGCGCTTCGCCTTCTTCGGCGCCGAGGAGAACGGCCTCAACGGCTCCAAGGCCTATGCCGCCAGCCTGGACGGCGCCGCCATCGCCCAGCTGCTGGCCATGGTGAACTACGACACCATCGCCGGTGGCGACATCGTCTACGTCCACTCCGCCCACTCGGACGTGGCCGAGTACAACTGTGCCGAGCCGAGCCGCTACAGCTTCGATCCCAAGGTGCGCGACCGCCTGCTGGCCATCTCCAAGCAGGGCGCCAACCCCTTCGCCATCCACCCGAGCTACCCCGGCTATCCGGAGGGCGAGACCGGCAGCTGGTCGGATCACGCCCCCTTCGCCTGCCTGGGGGTGCCAGTGGCCTACGTGGAGGCGACCAACTTCACCATCGATGGCGAGGATGGTTATGACGGTTACTCCCAGAGCACCAACCCGGCGCTGTGGGACTGCTACGACGAGACCAGCAAGAGCGCCTGCGACCGGGACAGCGAGACCCAGTGGGGCAAGATCTGGCATACCCAGTACGACCGCCTCGACAAGATGGCCGAGCTGTTCCCTGGCCGGGTGCAGCAGCAACTCGGCGCCAACACGGATCTGATGATCCGCTTCCTGAAAGAACCGGGGCTCTGATCCCGCGGTCGATGAGGTCCCCCTCAGGGGTTTTTACGCCCCCGGCCACGGCGGAGACGATAAAATTCGGGCAGGTGCCAAACCTGCCCTTTTTTATGGATTTTTGTTACAGCCATTGCCTCATTTCTTAAATCTGATACAAACGGATAACCTGGCGGTTGAATGGAGCGACCGCCACCCTAGTCAGAGAGAACCCTATGCAGCCGTTTTTTGCCCAGCGCTTCGAGAAGGTCGAGCCTTCGTTCATCCGTGAAATCCTGAAAGTCGCCACCAACCCGGAGATCATCTCCTTCGCCGGCGGCCTGCCCAATCCCCACCTGTTCCCGGTCAAGGCCATCGAGCAGGCCTGCCAGGACGTGCTGCGCGAGCAAGGGGCGGCCGCCCTGCAGTACGCCACCACCGAAGGCTTCGCGCCGCTGCGCCAGTACATCGCCGATCGCTACCTGAGCCGTCACGGCATGGCGGTCAACCCAGACAACATCCTGATCACCAGCGGCTCCCAGCAGGCGCTGGATCTGCTGGGCAAGGTGCTGATCGACGAGGGGCAGGATCTCATCATCGAAGAGCCGGGCTATCTCGGCGCCATCCAGGCGTTCTCCGTCTATCAACCGAACTTCAGACCCATCACGCTGGGGGAAGAGGGGCTGGATCTGGCCGCGCTGGATGCGCTGCTGGAGCAGGGTTCCAACGCCAGGCTGCTGTACGGGGTGCCGAACTTCCAGAACCCGAGCGGGGTCTCCTACAGCCGCGCCAACCGCGAGGCGCTGGCCGAGCGGCTGGTACGCCACGAGCTCTTGATGGTGGAAGATGACCCCTACGGCGAGCTGCGCTTCGAGGGGGAGCACCTGCCCCCCATCGCCAAGCTGGCGCCGAACAATACCGTGCTGCTCGGCTCCTTCTCCAAGACGGTGGTGCCCGCCTTCCGCCTCGGCTGGATGTTGGTGCCGGACTGGCTGCGCAAGAAGGTCACCATCGCCAAGCAGGCCACCGACCTGCACAGCAATGCCTTCAGCCAGCAGGTGCTGCACCGCTTCCTGACCGACAACTCGCTGGATGCTCACCTCGAGAAGATCAAGGAGGTCTATGGCCGCCAGCGCGCCGCCATGGAGGCCGCCCTCGGCCGTCACTGCCCCCCCGGCGTCAGCTACACCCGGCCCCAGGGCGGCATGTTCCTCTGGCTGACCCTGCCTTCGAGCGTCAGCGCCATGGCCCTGTTCGACGAGGCGATCAAGGAGAAGGTGGCCTTCGTACCCGGCGCCCCCTTCTACGTGCGCCCCGAGATCCAGAACACCCTGCGCCTGAGCTTCTCCTGCGTGGACGAGGCCACTACGGAAGAGGGCATCAAGCGCCTCTGCCGCGCCCTGGCCCGCATGCTCTAAGCCAGCTTCGAATGAAAAAAACCAGCGACCCGGTCGCTGGTTTTTTTATGGCTGCCCTTGGCCGTCACCCGGCCATGTAGTGCGCGATAAACGCCTTCATCGGCATGGGCCTGCCATAGAAGTAGCCCTGCAGGAAGGTCACGTTGCGCGCCCTCAGGTAAGCGGCCTGCACCTCGTTCTCCACCCCTTCCGCCACCAGTTGCAGCTCGAGCCGGGTCGCCAGATCGATGACGTTCTCGACGATGTGGCTGGAGAGCGCGTCCGAGCCGATCATGCCGACGAAGCTCTTGTCGATCTTGAGGAAGTCCACCTGGAAGGCCTGCAGATAAGTCAGGCTGGAGTGGCCGGTGCCGAAGTCGTCGATGGCGATGAAGACGCCGAGGGCGTGCAGCTCGGCGAACAATCGGTCTGTGGTCTCGTCCGCCACTATCAGCTCCCGCTCGGTCAGCTCCAGCACCAGCTTGATGGGGTTGTCCCTGAAGGCGTCGATGAAGTCGCGGCAATCCTCCACCAGGCTCAGATCCTTGCAGTGGCTGGCGCTGATGTTGAAGCCGAAGTGGAATCCCTTGGGCAGCTCGTGGACCCGGCCGGCGAACTGGGCGCGCACCTGCCTCATCAGCGAGCGGGTCATGGGCACGATGAGGTCGCACTCCTCCGCCATGGGGATGAAACGATCCGGCGAGATCATGCCCTGCTGGGGATGTTGCCAGCGCATCAGCACCTCGCAGCCGCTCAGGTGGGCGTCGTCGCCGGTCACCACCGGCTGGATGTAGGGGATGAACTCCTGCAGCTCCAGCGCCCGTCGCAGCGCCTGCTGCGGCGAGGTGGAGCGGCCCGTCAGCCAGAAGACCCCGAGGCCGAACATCAGACTCAGCAGGGGATAGAAGATGAGGCTGACCTTGGAGTAGTCCCAGATATGGGCGCCGTATTCACGGTTCGAGATGGTGGTCACCACCTTGAAGGGGTATCGCTGGGACGCCTGCTCCAGATAGCCGCCGTCCTCGGGAGAGAGCAACTGATCGGTGAGCTGGCTGTCGCGCAGCAGCATCTGCGGCCCCACCACCAGCCCCAGCGGCGAGTTGCGGCTCATCATGTCGAGGATGTTGAGCAGGTAGTAGCCATCCACCCCCACCAGCACGCTGTACTCCCCCGCCTCCTGGCGGTAGACGATGAGCGGCCGCTTCGGGGTGACCGGATTGCCCCGCATGAGATCGAGTTTCCCCCCGACATAGTCGTTGAGATCTATCATCCCCTTGACGGGGCCATAGAGGGAGGTGCAGTAGATATTCTCCCCCTCGGCCAGGTTGACGCTGCGCACGTCCGGCACCGTCGCCACCTGATCCCGCAAGCCCTGCACCACCGTGAGGCAGGGCTTGCCGACGCTGCCCATCACGGCGTCGGCGGCCAGGCGCGCATTGTCCAGGGTCCGGTCAAACATCAGCTGGGCATGCTGCAGCCGCTCCACCGCATCCTGTCTCACCCCGGCCATGGTCTGCCAGGCGGAGATGGAGAACCCCAGCACCATGGGCAGCAGGCCGGCCAGCAGGGAGTAGACCAGCCGGAGATAGTATTGGCGCACCCTCAGACGACGAAATGGCATATTCCTCCAGATTCGACACGGCGAAAAAGCGGGCAAGTTTACCCCTTGTCGTCGGCTTGGCAAGGGATGATGACGGCATCATGGGCGCCGCCTTCCCGAAATTTAGCGTCCAAACAGGCCTTTTGTATATGCCTTTCCGTCCCGGCGAGGCGCGCGGATCCGGGCGGCCATCCTCGGAAGCCGTGAGCGGCGACGAAATATAACCCGAGCAAAAACAGCCGCTTGTTCATCCGACTCCGGCCCTCTAGAGTAGAGGCAACGGCATCGGGAGAGCGCGCATGAAGATACTGATCACGGGGGGCACGGGGTTTATCGGCCGCCGTCTGGTGGCACACCTCAAGGTGGCGCACGAAGTAGTCGTGCTGACCCGCCAGGGCAGCCGGGCCTACGAGCTGCTCGGCCACGATGTCACCCTGCTGGACAGCCTGGACAGGCTGGATCACCTCAATGACGTGGACATCGTCATCAACCTGGCCGGCGAACCCATCGCCGCCGGACGCTGGAGCGAGTCCCGCAAGCAGTTGCTCTGCAACAGCCGCTGGCTGCTGACCGAACAGCTGGTGGATCTCGTCAAACTATCCAGCACGCCCCCCAGATTGCTGCTCAATGCCTCCGCCATCGGCTGGTATGGCCGCCAGGATGACGCTCCTCTGGATGAAACATGCCAGAGCCCTCACGACGAATTCACCCACCGTCTCTGTCAGCAGTGGGAGCAGCTTGCCCAGCAGGCCCGCTCGGCCCAGACCCGGGTCTGCATCCTGCGCATCGGCCTGGTACTCGGCATGGAGGGGGGCGCCTTGCCCAGGATGCTGCCCCCTTACCGCCTCGGCCTCGGCGGCCCCATGGGCAGCGGCACCCAGATGATGAGCTGGATCCACGTGCAGGATCTGGTGCGGGCCATGCTGTTTCTCATCGAGCACGGCGAGTGTGACGGCATCTTCAACGGCACGGCCCCGCAACCGGTCAGCAATCGCCGGTTCAGCGAGACCCTGGCCGCCACGCTCCATCGACCGCACCTCTTCTTCGTACCGGCACCCCTCCTGCGACTCCTGATGGGAGAGGCGGCGGATCTGCTGCTCACCGGACAGCACGTGCTGCCCGCCCGCTTGCAGCAGGCCGGTTTTCACTTCAGCTTCTCGGCCCTGCCCGGCGCTCTGGACAATCTGCTGCACTCACCCCGTTGACCCAATGACACATCCCGACCGAGGTCGGGATGTGTCGAGCCATCAGAGCAGCCCCTGCCCCAGTCCCCTGAGCCGGTCGCTCAGGGTACCCGCCAGCAGTTGGCGGCGCATGCCCTGTCCAGCCAGGGTCACCAGCACGGCCCCAAGCAGGGGGAGTGCAGCCCAGATGGCCCAGTGGAACTGCCACTGCGCTCCCTCCCACCACCACTGCAGACCGAAGGAGCAGAGCTCCACCACCATGGCGGCGCAAAGCCCCGCCAGGGCACCGCTCGCCACCAGCTCCCAGCGCAGCATCTTCTCGAGCAGGGCGCTGCCCGCCCCCAAGGTGCGCATCAGCAGCAGCTCCCGGCGCCGATGGGCCATGCCGGCCTGGGTCTGGGTCAGCAGCACCAGCAGGGCGGCTACCGTCACCAGCCCGAGCATCAACCCCAGGGCGCGGCTCACCTGATCGGAGACCAGGGTGAGGCGGCCTATCAGATCCTCCACATCGATGAGGCTCACCGTGGGGTGGCGGCGGATGAGTTCCACCTCTGCCCCTCGCCCCTCAGGCGGCAGACGATAGCTGCCGAGCCAGGTCTGGGAGAAGGGGGCCAGCACGTCCGGCGAGAAGATCATGTAGAAGTTCGGCCTCATGTTGTCCCACTTGATGGACCTCAGGCTGGTCACCCTGGCCTCGAACGCCCGCCCCTCTATGGTGAAGCCGAGCACGTCTCCGAGCGCGATGCCGAGCCGTCCCGCCAGCGCCTCATCGACGGAGACCTCCCCCTTGCCGGCCAGCCATTGACCGGCAGTGACCTTGTTGTCGGCGGGCAGGGCCGATGTGGTGGTGAAGTTGAGCTCTCTGTCCACCCCCTCCCGCGCCGCATCCTCCCCCACCGCCTCACCAGCGATACGGGTCAGGCGCCCGCGCACCATGGGGTAGAAGTCCGAGGTGATGGCCCCGGCCCGGTGCAGATCGGCCAGGATCCCTTCCCGCTCGCTGTCCGCCACATTGACCAGGAAGCGGTTCGGGGCGTCGGCAGGCAACCGGGTGGAAAAATCCTCCAGCAGATCGACCCGCGCCGCCCACAGCAGCCCGAACAGCATCAGGGCCAGGGCGAAACCCGCCAGCTGGAACAGACCACTGCCCCGCTCACGGGAGAGGTGATTGATGGCCAGGCGCAGGGCATGGGGCCCCTTGAGCCGACTGCCAAGACGCAGCAGCACGGAGGCGAGCAGGGCCAGCAGCGCCATCAACACCCCCATGCCGCCGATGAGCCCGCAGGCCAGCCTGATGTCGGCGGTAAAGCCCCACACCAGGGCAAACAGCCCGATGAGCCCCACGGGCACCGTCAGCCAGGGAGGGATCCCCGCCTCCAGCTCCCGGCGCAGCACCCGCAGCGGCGGTACCTTGAGCAGCCTCAGGAAGGGGACGAACGCCAGCATCAGGGTGATGAAGAAGGCGACCGCAAGGCCCAGGGCGAAGGGTCGCCAGGAGGGGGGCGGCAGATCCGCAGGCAGCAGATCCCCCAGCAGGTTCAGGGTCAGCCACTGCATGGCGCTGCCCGCCACCAGCCCCATCAGGGCCCCCACCAGGGTCAGGGAGAACAGCAGGGTGCCCATCAGTTGCCACAGGGTGCGCCGCGAGGCCCCCAGGGTCTTGAGCAGGGCCACCATGTTGGTCTGGCGCTCGGCGAAATGGCGCACCGCTATCCCCATGGCCAGGGCGCCGAGCAGCACGCCGGCAAGGGATGCCAGACGGAAGAAGCGCTCGGCATTGCCCAGGGATTTCCCCACCTGGGTACCCTGATCGTCGGGTTTGACGAGCTTCTGCCCGGCGCTCAGCCTGGTGTTGAGCCAGGCCTCATAGCGGGCGATGGCGTCACGGGGCCCCTTGACGAGATAGCGCCACTGCTGGCGACTGCCCGGCAGCAGGGCCCCGGTCGCCTCGATATCGGCGCTGTGGATCAAGGCCCTTGGTGCCATCTGGAAGGGGCTGAACCCCTGATCCGGCTCCTGGCCCAGCTCCCCTGCCACCGTCAGCCGGGTGTTGCCGACCTCGAGTACCTCCCCCACCTTGGCGCCGAGCAGCTGCATCACCCTGGCGGAGAGCCAGATCTCGCCGGGCGCCGGGGCGCGCTGGGGAGTGAGCTCCAGCTTGCCGTAGAAGGGAAAATCCCCGGGCACGGCGCGGATGGAGGCCAGTTGCAGGGTATCGCCGTGAAACAGCATGCTGTTGAAGCTGACCGTGGTCTGCACGGCCAGCCCCTCCTGATGCGCCTGCGCCAGCCACTCTGCCGGTGCCGGCGTCGCGGAGCGCAGCACCCTGTCCCCTCCGATGAAATCCCGCCCGGAGGCCTTGAGCCCCGCATCCAGCCGATCCGCCACCAGAGCCACGCTGAGCACGCAGGCGACGCTCAGCGCCAGCGCCAGCACAAACCAGCGCAGCTCCCCGCTGAACCCTTCCCGGCGCAGCAGCTTCAATCCCAGTCGCCACTGACTCATGACGCCTCCCTCACCGTCCATGCGGCTGCCAACGATCGCCTGGTGCAGCTCTGTCTCCACTGACTCATGACAGCTCTCCCACCCTGGCCGCCATGACAGCCTGTGCCTCCAGCCGCCCGGCTGACATCACCAGCTGCCGCTGGCAGCGCTGGGCCAGCTCATGGTCATGGGTCACCACCACCAGGGTGGTGTTGTGCTCGCGGTTGAGACGAAACAGCAGTTCGATCACCGTCTCCCCGGTCTTGCTGTCGAGGTTGCCGGTGGGCTCGTCCGCCAGCAGCAGACTGGGGCGGGTCATGAAGGCACGGGCAATGGCGACCCGCTGCTGCTCGCCGCCGGAGAGGCGCGGCGGCAGGTGATGCAACCGCTCCCCCAGACCGACCTGGGCCAGCAGCTCCCGGGCACGGGGCTCGCTGTCGGTCTCCCCCCGCAGCTCGGCCGGCAACATGACGTTTTCCAGGGCGCTCAGGGTGGGCAGCAGCAGGAACGACTGGAACACGAACCCCACCTGCTCGGCCCGCAGCCTGGCGCGTCCCTCCTCGTCCAGCCGGGTGAGGGAGTGGCCGAGGATCTCTATCTCGCCGCTGCTCGGCAGATCGAGACCGGCCAGCAAACCGAGCAGAGTGGACTTGCCGGAACCGGACGCACCGACCAGCGCCAGCGTCTCGCCGGTATTGACTTGCAGATCGATCCCTTCAAGGATGGTGAGGCTTTCCTGACCGAGGCGAACGGTTTTACCGAGCCCCCTGACGGCGATAATGGGCGTTGAACTCATCTTGGGTATCCTGTTTGCCTGAACCTGTAATGACAATAGAACGTGGGAGTTGACTGCATGATGCGTCTCTTGTTTGCCGTGAGTTGCCTGTGCTGCTGGGCAGCGTCCGTCCAGGCCCAGACCCTGCTTGTACTGGGCGACAGCCTGAGTGCCGGCTACCAGATGCAGGCCGAACAGAGCTGGCCTGCCCTGCTCAATGAAAAGTGGCAGCAGCAGGGGGGAGAACACACCCTCATCAATGCCAGCATCAGCGGTGAAACGACCCAGGGCGGCCTGGCCCGCCTGCCCGCTCTGCTCGAAACCCACAAACCGGACTGGGTGTTGATCGAACTCGGCGCCAACGACGGGCTGCGGGGCTTTGCTCCCGCCATCACCCGGGCCAACCTGACCAAGATGATCGAGCTCACCCGGGCGCACCAGGCGAAGACGGTGCTGACCCAGATCCTGCTGCCCCGCAACTATGGGGCGCGCTATCTGCAACAGTTCGAGCAGATCTTCCCGGATCTTGCCAAGGCCAACGACCTGCCGCTGATGCCCTTCTTTCTGGATGATATTGTGCTGCGCCCTGAACTCATGATGAACGATGGACTGCACCCGACGGCCGCCGCCCAGCCCCGGATCCGCGACAAGGTCGCCCGCTTTGTCGAGCCTCTGCTGACACAGTAGCCCGGTGGCCGGGCCCATGGCCCTTCCCCTTGCCCAGCAAAAAGCCCCCGCATGGCGGGGGCTTTTTCATGGTTCGGCGTGCCGGTCTCAGCGGCCCAGGATCTGCCGCATCCGCTGCTGGGCCACATCCACCAGCAAGTCGGGCTGGAATTTGGAGATGAAGCGATCACACCCCACCTTCTTGACCATGGCCTCGTTGAAGTTGCCGCTCAGGGAGGTATTGAGGGTGATGAAGAGATCGGACATGCGCGGATCGCTGCGCACCTCGTGAGTCAGGCGATAACCATCCATCTCCGGCATCTCGGCATCCGTGATCATCAGCATGATCTCGTCGGTCACCTTCTTGCCCGCATCGCACCACCCCTTGAGCAGCTTGAGGGCCTGCAAGCCGTCCTGGCACTCGATGACCTCGAGCCCGAGCTGGGCGAGGGTCTCGCGCACCTGGTTGCGGGCCGTGCTGGAGTCATCGACGATGAGCACCCGGCGTCCCTGCATCTGGGGCAGGATCTCCTCGTCCAGCACCTCGGACGAGATGCGCACGTCATAGGTGATGATCTCCGCCAGCACCTTCTCCACGTCGATGATCTCGACGATCTGGTCGACGCCCCCTTCCGGGATGCGGGTGATGGCGGTGAGGTAGTTGGCACGACCCGCCGAACGGGGCGGCGGCAGTATGTCCTTCCAGGTCATGTTGACGATGTGGGCCACCTGCCCCACCAGGAACCCCTGAATGGTGCGGTTGTACTCGGTGATGATGAGGTTGGACTCCTGATCGATGGCCATGGGACGCATCCCGATGGCACCGCGCAGGTTGATGACGGGGATGGAAACGCCGCGAATGTTGGCGACGCCGCTGATGTTGTGGTGGGACCCCGGCATCTTGTTCAGATGGGGCAGCTTGACCACTTCCCGCACCTTGAAGACGTTGATCGCAAACAGTTGCTGGGCACCCAAACGGAACATCAGCAGTTCCAGGCGATTCTCCCCTACAAGCTGGGTACGTTGATCCACTGAATCCAATATGCTCGCCATATAACGCCCTTACGTCCATTTCCCGAAATTGCCCCGCACCGGAGCTGCGACATGCCAACCAGCCCCGCTTTCCCTGTCGGGACAACGCAAGCCTATATAGAAATAATGAAAAGCGTCGAGGAAAGATAGGATCTTGACCACGGGGCGTGATCATCGCCCCATCACTGCCTCATGGCAAGCACAGCCACGCACCGGCCCCGACAACAAGGGTATCGACCACACAGGGCCATTGCTGAACCCCGGCGTGCCGCTCTTGTCATCCAGCGCGGTCCGCCAGCAACAAAAAGACCGGCCACATGGGCCGGTCCTGGGATGTGCAGTGCGTCCGGGACGACTTAGAAGTTGTACTGCAGGGCCACAGCGACGATGTCGTCGGTGGACTTGTTCAGGCTGTTCTTGCCGGTGGAACCCACTTCGTCCAGCAGGTTGATCTTGTAGTCCACGTAGGCATTGAAGTTGTCGGTGAAGTTGTACCAGGCACCCACGGAGACGTATTCGGTCGCGGTGTCATCGATGCCGTGAGCGCTGTCCTTCACGTCGGTACGCAGGTAGGCCAGGGAGGGCTTGAACTTCGGCGTGATGTTGTACTGCACGACCGCTTCGTAGCCATCCATCTTCTCGGCGTAACCGCGCAGGGAGCCGGTGTCCACGAAGAGGTGATCTTCACCGTGGGAGTAGGTGGCAGCCATGTAGAGGTTGCCGACGGCGTACTTGGCGCCCACCCCGAACAGCTTGGCGTCGCTGTCGCCGCCGAAGCTCACGTTCTCGGCCTGCTCGTCGGTCTTGCCTGCCTGGTTGTAGGCAGCACCCAGGCTCAGGCCCATGTTGAAGTCATAGTTGGCAGAGAGAGCATACCCCTCGGAAGAACCTTTCGGGCTCCAGGTGCTGTTCGGGCCGACGCGCTCGCTGCGGCTCGCGTTCTGCGGGTCGTTGTTGCCGGTGAACTGGGCACCCAGGGTCAGCCCCTGCCAGTTGTACATGTACTGGGCCAGGCCGTTGGTACGACCGGTGCCGAACACCTCGGTGTCCTTGCCCAGACCATCACCACCCCACTCCGGCAGCACGTCGGTGTAGTTGTTCACCGCCTTGGTGAACAGACCGTCCTGGCGACCGTAGCTGAAGGCACCGAAGCGATCGTGCTTGATGCCCGCATAGGCGTAACGCAGCTCGTCGTTGTCAGAACCGGAGACCGGCAGGTTGTACTCGGCGAAGCCGAACGCGGTCAGATCCTCGTCAACCTTGGTTTCACCTGCGATGTGCAGACGCAGGTAGCTGGCATCGCCTTCGGTGGCATTGTCATCGGTGCCGTAGTACATGCCGTTGACGCGGCCGCCGATGTCCAGTTTGGTACCATTCTGATCGTAAACGTTGGCGGCCTGTGCACCACCGGCCAGCAGCAGGCTGGAGATGGCCATCGTCAATGCTGTCTTTTTCATTGTTCTTTCCTCAGGTGTAAGCACTCTCTGTCAGACCAGAGTTCGGTCGTGATGATCGGTTGATGTGCCGATGGCCTAAGGTAGATCCGGAAACCTTGATGGGAACTGAAGCGGCGAACGATTAATTATAAAAGCGTCAATTCGAGCTGACGCCGCGACACATAGTGTCACGCGAAATAATTTTTGCGGAACTTATGACCAAGAAAATCAATATAGCAATACAAGTGATCTATAAAGCGGGATAAATGCAGTTTAATCCTTCAACAAGGCGAGAAGCTGGGAAGCCCTGCCGGGCGACACGGGCTCCCCGCACACCTTCCCCGCCCCGTCAGACCGGCTGCCAGCCGCGCATGACCCTCAGCAGGTCCTTCCAGCTCACTATGCCCACCAGGGCGCCGTTCTCCAGCACAGGCAGACAGGAGATCTGGTGCTCCAGCATGAGGCCGGCGGCCTCTTTCAGGGAGCGTTCGGGGGAGACGGTGATGGGTTCACGGCTCATTATCTGGTGGGCGCGCCGGTTGAGGGTCTCGGTGTCCCGGTTCATCTCGGCATCCGTGTCCAGATAGGGGCTGATGGCACGCAGCAGATCCCGGTCCGAGATGACCCCCACCAGCTCCTCTTCTTCCACCACCAGAAGGTGGCGGAAATGGGCCTGCTCGAAGATCTCCTTGATGACGCTCAGCCTGTCATCCATGGAAACGGTCGCGACCCGGGTCGTCATGATCTCTTTAATCAACATGGTCAGCCTCCTGCCCCCCAGATGTCTCTGTTATGACACGTTTTTCCGGCGGCAGCCATCCCCCCCGCCCTCAAGTGCAAATTTGTGTCATTTCACGTAAGATCCGCGCCAGTTTCTCTCCTTCAATCGAGCCAAGCAGACCCATCCATGATAGTTGCCAGTCAAATCGAACTGATCCGCGGCGGCCGCACGCTGCTGGACAACGCGTCCGCCACCATACACCCCGGCCACAAGGTGGGCCTGGTGGGCAAGAACGGCTGTGGCAAGTCCACCTTCTTTGCGCTGGTGCGGGGCGAGCTGGCCATCGACAACGGCAGCTTCAGCCTGCCCGCCGGCTGGCAGATTGCCGGCGTGGCCCAGGAGACCCCGGCGCTGGACTGCTCCGCCCTGGAGTACGTGATCGACGGCGACAAGGAGTTCCGCGCCCTGGAGGCCGAGCTCGCCCGGGCCGAGGCGGATGACAACGGTCTGCTGGTGGCCGAGCTGCACGGCAAGCTCGATACCATAGGTGCCTACAGCATTCGCGCCCGCGCCGCCGAGCTGCTGCACGGTCTGGGTTTTGGCGGCGATCAGCTCGACTCGCCGGTCAGAAGCTTCTCCGGTGGCTGGCGCATGCGCCTGAACCTGGCCCAGGCGCTGCTCTGCCGCTCCGATCTGCTGCTGCTGGATGAACCGACCAACCACCTGGATCTCGACGCCGTCATCTGGCTGGAGAAGTGGCTCAAGGGCTATCAGGGCACGCTGGTGCTCATTTCTCACGACCGCGACTTCCTCGACTCTGTGGTGACTCGCATCATCCATATCGAGAACGGCAAGCTCAACGAATACAGCGGCGGCTACTCCGACTTCGAACTGCAGCGCGCCGAACACCTGGCCCAGCAGCAGTCCATGTACGAGAAGCAGCAGCGGGAGATGGCCCACATGCAATCCTATGTGGATCGCTTCCGCTACAAGGCCTCCAAGGCCCGTCAGGCCCAGAGCCGATTGAAGGCCATGGAGCGGATGGAGAAGATCCTGCCCGCCCACGCCGACTCCGAGTTCAGCTTCGAGTTTCGCGAGCCGTCGGCCCTGCCGACCCCGCTGATTGCCATGGAGAACCTCAGCGCCGGTTACGGCGACAAGGTGATCCTGGAGAAGATCAAACTCAACCTGGTACCGGGTTCACGCATCGGCCTGCTCGGTCGCAACGGCGCCGGCAAATCCACCTTCATCAAGATGCTGGCGGGATCCAACCCGCCGCTCTCCGGCAAGCTGGAAGTGAGCGCCGGGGTCAGCATCGGCTACTTCGCCCAGCATCAGCTGGAGACCCTGCGCCTGGACGACTCCCCCCTCGATCATCTGGTACGCCTCGCGCCGGACAAGACCGAGCAGGAGCTGCGCAACTACCTCGGCAGCTTTGGTTTTCACGGTGACAAGGCGCTGGACAAGGTGGCCCCCTTCTCCGGTGGCGAGAAGGCGCGGCTGGTGCTGGCCCTCATCACCTGGCAAAAGCCCAACCTCTTGCTGCTGGATGAACCGACCAACCACCTGGATCTGGAGATGCGCCACGCCCTGACCATGGCGCTGCAAGGGTTCGAGGGGGCCATGGTGGTGGTCTCCCACGACCGTCACCTGCTGCGTACCACCACAGATGACTTCTATCTGGTGCACGGTGGCCGGGTCGAGGCCTTCGACGGCGATCTGGACGACTACCACAAGTGGCTCGGCGAGCAGGAGAAAGAGGCCAACGCCAAACAGGACGACGGCGTCGTCTCCGCCAACTCGGCGGTGGCGCGCAAGGATCAGAAGCGGCGCGAGGCGGAGTTCCGGCAAGCGACCCGACCACTGCGCCAGAAGCTGGAGAAGCTCGAAACCAGCATGGAGAAGCTGCAGGCCAAGCTGGCCGCGGTGGAAGAGCAGCTGGCCGATCCCGCCATCTATGAAGAGAGCGCCAAGCAGAAGCTCTCCGAACTGCTCAAGTCCCAGGGCCCCATCAAGGAGGAGCTGGAAGGGGTGGAGCTGGAGTGGATGAGCCTCAGTGAGGAGCTCGAAACCATGGAGCAGGCCTTCCTTGCGTGACGAACAGCTGATGACGAGCGAGCGGATCGACGCCCACGAACTGCCGGGCCCGCTCGACTTCTGGCACTGGAGCGGCGAAACCTACGGCATGCGCAGTCAGGACTGGCTCAGCGTGCAGGCGCTGGGGGGCAACGTCAACCTGGCCCTGTTGCTGCACCGGCTTGATCAGAGCAGCATCCCGGTGGATCTCACCGACCTGCAACCGGCGCTGGTGCAGACCGAGGCGGTGCTCGGCCCCTGGCGCACCCTGCGTTCGAGCGCCAAGGCGCGGCTCGGCGAGCAGGAGTATCAGGCCATGCTGGCCCACGAGCTGGAGCTGGAACGGCTGCAACAGGGGGTCCTGCTGCAGACCCTTCGCAGCCTCACCCTGTTTCGCGGCGACAGCCGCAACCTGTTTCACTATCTATCGTTACTGGGTGCCCAGCAGGGCCCCCTCAGAGATCTCATATGCTGAGCTACCGCCACGCCTTTCACGCCGGCAACCACGCCGATGTGCTCAAACACGCCGTCCAGGCCCTGATCATCGAGTCCCTCAAGAAGAAGGAGAAACCCTTCATCGTGCTGGACACCCATGCCGGTGGCGGTCTCTACGACCTGCGCGGCGACTGGTCCCAGAAGAAAGCGGAATATGCCGACGGGATCAAACGCCTGTGGGATGAGCGGGCCCAGTGGTCTGCCATGGCCCCCTATCTGGGTGTCATCGAGGAGATGAACAGCGATGGTCAGCTGCACTACTACCCCGGCTCGCCGGAGCTGTCCCGCCGCCTTATCCGCGATCAGGACAAGCTGGCGCTGATGGAGCTGCACAACAACGAGGTGGAGGATCTTCGCGCCAACATGGGGTACGACCCCCGCGTCGCCGTGCACCATCGCGACGGCTTCGAAGGGCTGGTTGCCCTGCTGCCCCCCACCCCGCGCCGCGGCCTGGTGCTCATCGACCCCCCCTATGAGCTGAAGGAAGATTACTTCGCCGTGGTCGATACCCTTAAAAAAGCGCAAAAGCGCTGGGCCACCGGCATCTACGCCCTCTGGTATCCCATCCTCGGGCAAGAGGCGGACAAGTCCCGCGACATGCTCAAAGCGATCAAGCGGGAGAACTTCGGCAACGTCCTGGTGGCCGAGCTGGAAGTGGCCGGCCAGACTGCCGATTGGGGCATGAACGGCTCCGGCATGCTGATCGTCAGCCCCCCCTGGATGCTGGACCAGCAGATCGAGGCCTTCTTGAAACCCCTGTGCTCCAAGCTGGCCCAGGGCGCCGGCGCCCAGTACAGGGTGGAGTGGCTGAACAAAGCCGAAGCCTGACCCTCGGAACCACAGAAAATGAAAAAGGGCCTGTCACAGTAGGCCCTTTTTCATTGGGGCTGATGACCCGGCACGTTCACGCTAGCCAGCTGCTCGGACAGGCGGCTCGCCAGCCAGTCGATGGCAAGCCGGGTCTTGAGGGGCAGATGCGGACCATGGGGCCAGAGGGCGTTGATGGAATAGCGCCGACCCGGCAACCGGGCCAGCAGCTCGCGCAGCTCGCCCCGCTCAAGGTGGGGCCGCGCCAGCCAGGTCGGCAGCCAGGCGAGACCAAAGCCCGCGATGGCCGCCTGGGTGATGGCGTTGAGATCGTCCATCTGCAACCGCCCTCTGGGCTGGACTTCGCGCCATGCCTCGGCCTCCTGCCACCACCACGACAGCACCCGCCCCTGGCGCAGATAGGCAATGCACTCATGATCCGGTAGCTCAGCCAGGGTCACAGGTTCCCCCCGCTCGGCCAGATAGGCGGGCGAGGCGCAAAGCGTCATGCCGTGCTCCCCGAGCCTGCGTGCCGCCAGATCCAGGCTGTCCGGCGGCTCTGCGTTGCGGATCACCAGATCCACCCCCTCCTCCACCAGATCCACCTTGCGATCGCTGAACGACAGCTCCAGGGCCAACCCGGGATGCGCCTTCGCCAGCGCCAGCAAAATGGGGGCCACGCACTGCTGGCCGAACAGCACCGGCATGGAGACCTTCAATCTGCCGTTGAGGGTGAGCTTGTTGCTGGCCAGCGCCGTTTCCCCAAGACGCACCTCCTCCAGCGCCCGCAGGCAGTGGCGATAGAAGAGCGCCCCCTCCTCGGTCAGGCTCTGGCTGCGGGTAGTGCGATGAAACAGTTGCACGCCGAGACGCAGCTCCAGCCGCGCCACCCCCTTGCCCACCGCCGAGCGGGTGAGGTGGAGCCGCTCCGCCGCCTGGGCGAAGCTGCCCGCCTCCACCACGGTGGCGAAGAGATCGATGCCGTTGAGCGTGTTTGCCATCTATTGCATACCTTTTGGAGCCAATATGGCGAAATAGTATCAGCACTGCGGAAAAAAATGACTGGTAAGCTCCCTTCATTCTTCACACGTTTCAGATGGAGTTCCCCTCATGAGCCAGATCCTGCTGCTGCAATCCAGCCTCAACGGCCCCGCATCCCGCACCAACCAGTTGATGAAGCACTTCCTGCAAACACGCCGGGAGCAGGGCCACCAGGACCAGGTAGTGGTGCGCGACCTGACCGCCCTCGACTTGCCCGCCCTCGACAGCCCGTTGTTTCACGCCCTGCGGGGGGCTGAACCTGCCAATGAGGCCATCCGGCAGGCGGTGGCGCTGTCGGATCGGCTGATTGCCGAACTCAAGGCCGCCGACCTGCTGCTGATCGGCGCCCCCATGTACAACCTCAACGTGCCGACCCCCCTCAAGAACTGGTTCGATCTGGTGGCGCGGGCCAGGGTGACCTTCCGTTACACCGACACCTACCCCATGGGGCTGGTGGAGGGGGTCAACGCCCTGGTGTTCAGCAGCCGCGGCGGCGTGCATCAGGGACAGGCGACGGATGCGGTCACCCCCTACCTCCAATCCGTGCTCGGCCTGATGGGCATCGCGGAGGTGGAATTCGTCTACGCAGAGGGGATGGATCTGCACCCCCACGGGGCGGAGCAGGGAATGCGCGAGGCCCATGCTCGGATCGCTGGCCTCGGCAGGTAGGGCCATCACCCGATCTTGCCCCTTCCAACCGGCCACCTGCTGCGCGGGACATTCCAAGTAAAAAAGCCCCGCAAGGGGCTTTTCTATGACTGCGGCAGTGGCGGAAGAGACTAGGCTTGTCTGGCATCGGGGCCTGCGGGCATGTCCCGCCAGAGCGCCAGAATGAGCAGCGCCAGCAGGGCAAAGGGCGGCACCAGGCAGAGCAGCACGCACAGGAAGGTGACAAGCCCCGGGTGGCGGCTCTTGCGCCGGGCCAGTCGCCAGGCCACCACGCCGACGACGATCATCAGCAGCAGCATGAAGAGAACAAACAGGTTGGAGTTGATGGTCATGAAAGCTCCTTTTTCATGGCAAAAGGCACACTCTAGCGCCGTTGCGTTCCCAGGCAACTCCCAATCTGGTGGTGCCTCCCCCGGTCGATAGGCATTTTCTATTTCGCCGATAGATGAGAATGATTTTCATTTGGTGGAATTCTGGGTGATACTGCCTTCATCGCCAGAGGAGACACCACCATGAAAAAGACCATCAGCTTCGCCATCCTGCACTTTTGTGTCGCCTTCACCGTGGCTTACCTGCTGACCGGCGAACTGCTCACCGCCAGCCTGATCGCCCTCATCGAGCCCGCCGTGAACACGGTCGCCTTCTACTTCCACGACCTTGGCTGGCACAAGCTCAAGCCTGAACACAGCCTGCAGGCCAAGACCAGCAGCTTCGCCCTGGTCCACTTCTCGGTGGCCTTCGGTGTCGCCTACCTGTTGAGTGGCGAGCTGCTCACCGGCGGCGTGATGGCACTGATCGAACCTGCCATCAACACCGTCGTCTTCTTCTTCCACGAGCGGCTGTGGCGCAGCCGCCAGCAGCTGGCTCTGGCCTGAGGGAGGGGCAACTGCCCTTCCCCCTGAACAAGCCTCTCTCCCCCGGCCAGGGGACCACTCCCTGCCGTACTGACCAATTTGTTGATCCCGCCCCAACATTTATCACCTCGCCCTTCCCCTGCGCCCCTCTCTCGCTACCATACCCGAATGGCAATCCAAGCCTCGTCGGAGTCACCCATGAGCCCTCTCCGCCATCCCCGTTGGTTACCAAGCAGCAGACTGGAAGCTGAAATTCAGGGGCGGTAGCCATGTCATCGGCTTGCCAACTCCTGCCGATCACAGCAAGGGGCGACCGGCGACTCATCCACAACATGCTAAGGAAGGTGCGAACAAGTCCCTGATATGAGATCATGTTTGTCATCTGGAGCCATGAAAAAGGGTTCATCATGAGTCATCAGCTCACCTTCGCCGACAGTGAATTCAGCAGTAAGCGCCGTCA
>NZ_JABERS010000033.1:0-47944 GCF_013168745.1 Aeromonas sp. TW 6
GTGAATGGCGCTCGCAATATTTTAGCGGCGGGACACGCCGTTTTAGCCTGTGGAGGCGCGGTGCAATCAGGCCGCCCGATGAAGCAGGAACCCGGTACTGCGCGAGCAGCTATCACCCAGTAATGGGAATCCCCCTCCTGTGACGCGAAGCGCTAAGGTGGGGGAGGATGTCAATATCTCGGATCTGCACGGCAGTCTGACTGCCCTCGAGCAGGTGCTGGCGCAACTCGCTCCCTGGCAGCCTGATCACTATCTGCTGCTCGGGGATCTGCTCAATCACGGGCCGCGCAATCCGGTGCGGGCGGGGTATGATCCTGCTGCCGTGGCGGCAAGGCTCAACCAGCTGGCCCCCCGCATCATGGCGGTGCGTGGCAATTGCGATTCGGAGGTGGACCAGATGCTGCTCCACTTCCCCATCACGGCGCCCTACAACCAGCTGCTGGTGGATGGGCGGCGCTGGTTTGTCAGCCACGGTCATCTCTATGAGCCCGGCAACGTGCCCCTGCCAGCAGGGAGCCTGTTCATCAGCGGTCATACCCATGTGCCTGTGCTGCGCCAGGAGGGAGAAATGATCCTGATGAACCCGGGATCTATCTGTTTTCCAAGGGGCGAGTGGGTGGCCAGTTATGGGCGCTATGACGAGGGCTGCATGAGCATCCATGCCTGCAAGGATGGAGAAACCCTGATGCAGCTGGTGCTCTGACTAGGGGCTGACAAGGAGAGAAAATCAGAAGGGGGAGAGGAGATCAGGCCTTGATCCCGAAAGAGCGGGTGCCTGAGCGGGTATTGCCTTTGGCGTCATAGGTCAGGGAGCTGCTGTCTCTGAGCTTGCTGAGGAAGCTGGCGAGACGGCGATTGGAGACAATGCTGAGTTCGAGCAGACGTCCATTGAGGTTGTTCTGCTCCTGACAGGCTTCCAGCTTGGCTTGAAGGGCCTGCAATTGGGTCGGGAAGGCGCCCAGCTGTTGCTGCAAGTCGGGTAGCTCTGCCAGAGTCTTGTCCAGCGTCTCGATGGCCACCAGCAGTTGTTGCTTGCGATCGGCGAGTGCCGGCAAGGCAAGGGCCCGGTGAGCCTTGAGGAGGTCGAACTCCTCTGCCAGCAAGCCTTGCATCTGGGAGAGGTTGTCGTCCTGAGCGCGCAGCAGCGAAGGGAGGTCCATCATCCCAACCGTTTATCCAGATCGGCTTCGAAGCTGAACATCTTTCTGGCCACGGCTTCGCTGTTGACCTTGTACTCCCCACTGGCCACGGCCTTCTTCAGGCTCTCGACGCGGCTCTCGTTACCGGTGGAGGCGGTGTTGAGGGTCTTCTGCATCTGTTGCAATTGCTGCGCCTCACTGGTCAAGGAGACAGAGTCGCTCTTGACGGTCGTCGCACGGCTGCTCTCGCTGGAGGTCGCCGACTTGGTGGCTACACCTTGACTGCTTCCGCTGTTTTGCAGGCGGTTGTTAGCCAAGTTGTTGATATTGTTGATAGCCATAAGGTTTACCTTCGTCTGCTTTGCTGTTCGCTTACCTGTATATCGGTGACGGCGGTCAGAACTTTAGAAAAAAATTGCGCAGTGCATTCCTGTGTCAGAATGTCACGACCACGGAGCCCACTGCACTGACCTGGCCTTGCACCGTTCTGCCCGAGCGCGTGTTGACAAGCCGGATCATGTCTCCGAAGCTGCCATCTTGCAAGGCGCGGGCCATGGTTTTGATCTGCATGCTGCTGTTTTCGGCGCTCAGGGTGACCTGGTCCCCCTTGCAGACCACGCATACCTGGGTGAGCCTGATTGGCTGACCCGGTTTGAGCTCACGCTTGCTGCGTACCCCGATGAGGGCGGTCGGGTCGGTAAGGTAGTCGCCACGGATCAGGGTCTGGTCCTGGTATGCCAGGGTCAGCATGGGTTCACTCAGAATGTCTCCCTTGGCAACCGGGACGGCGACGGTGACATAGGGTTTCTGGATGCTGACCCGGACCGGTAGATAGAGATCCCAGGATTTCTCTCCCTCGCACTTGAGGTAGACGGTGGTGTTGCGACGGATCTCCATCCTGGCGGGGAGGGAAATGGTGAGGGCATCTTCGCAGCGCGTGAGGGGGAGGCGCTCGTCAATGGTACCGGCCTTGACGTCGGCCTGTGCATCGAGGGGAATATCGAGCTGGTCGAGCACGAACGCCTGTGCCTGTTCTTGCAGATAGTCGGTGACCTCGGACGCCATGGCGTGAGACAGACTGCAAAACGGCAGTAAGATAAGGAAAAGTCTACTAATCATTTTTGCTTACCGGTCGATAAGTTATTCACGTATACCACCGTAGTTAACTATGCTTGCTCCAGAATTATTCGATTGTTGAAACAACGATGATCTGATGCAAGCCAATGTGCACGCATAATGACATGCACGATCAGTGCCAAGCATTTTTAGGGAGTGTTTATGGCGAGTATTCTGGACTCGGTCAACCAGCGAACCCAGCTAGTGGGACAAAACAGGCTGGAGCTGCTGTTGTTTCGTCTCAATGGACGTCAAAGATTTGGCATCAACGTATTCAAGGTACGCGAGGTGCTGCAGTGTCCCCCTCTGACCGTCATGCCCAAGCTCAACTCCTGCATTCGCGGCGTGGCACATATCCGTGGCCAGACCATCTCGGTGATCGATCTCAGCATGGCGATGGGCAAGCGCCCCATCCAGGACCTCTCCAAGTGCTTCATCATCATCTCCGAGTACAACCGTTCCATTCAGGGGTTCCTGGTCCACTCGGTCGAGCGCATCATCAACATGAACTGGGAGTCCATCCTGCCGCCACCCAAAGGGGCAGGTCGCATCAACTACATGACGGCGGTGACCGAGGTAGATGGTGAGCTGGTGGAGATCCTGGACGTGGAGCGCATTCTCAACGAGATCTCGCCGGTCTCCACCGAGGTGTCCACCGAACTGGTGGAAGCAAGCGTGGAGCGCAATCCTCACGGGCGTCCCGTGCTGGTTGCGGACGACTCTTCGGTGGCGCGCAAGCAGGTTCAACGGGCACTTGAGGCTATCGGGGTGCAGTGCGTGCTGGCCAAGGATGGACGGGAAGCGCTCAACATGTTGCTGGAGATGTCCAAGAACGGTCCCATCAAGGATCAGATAGCCCTGGTCATTTCGGACATCGAGATGCCGGAGATGGACGGTTATACCTTCACCGCCGAGATCCGCAACAATCCCAACCTCAAGGATTTGCATGTTATCCTGCACACTTCCCTCAGTGGGGTGTTCAATCAGGCCATGGTGCAGAAAGTCGGAGCGAACAATTTCATTGCCAAATTCCAGCCGGATGAATTGGCCAAGGCCGTACAAGGCGCTCTCTAATCAAGAAGAACAACTGCATGAAGACACTTTCGGACGACTTATACAGGCAATTCAGCAATTTTCTGGCGCAACAGAGCGGCATAGTGCTGGGTGACAACAAACAGTATCTGGTCAAGAGCCGCCTGTCGCCCTTGATGACTCAGTTTGGTATCGAGAGTCTGTCTGATCTGGTCACCCGGGCGATGAGCGTGCGCGAGCGGGAGCTCAAGATGGCGGTGGTCGATGCCATGACCACCAACGAGACCCTGTGGTTTCGCGATACCTATCCGTTCCAGCTGCTGAGCGACAAGATTTTCCCGGAGCTTGGCAAGAGCGGTCGTCCCATCAAGATATGGTCTGCCGCCTCTTCATCCGGGCAGGAACCCTACTCCATCGCCATGACGGCGCTGGAGCAGCAAGTCAAGCGGCCGGGTACCTTGCCGGGCGGGGTGCAGATAGTGGGGACCGATATCTCCAGCACCATGCTCAACCAGTGCAAGGAGGGGGTCTACGACAGCCTGGCGCTGGCCCGCGGGCTCTCCCCCGAGCGCAAGCGACTCTTTTTCGAACCCTTTGGCGACAACAAGATGCGGGTGGTGGAGCGTGTCAGAAAATTGACCAGCTTCCGTCCCCTCAACCTGCTGGAGAGCTACAGCCTGCTCGGCAAGTTTGACATCATCTTCTGCCGCAACGTGCTCATCTACTTTGCGCCCGAAGTGAAATCCAAGATCCTCAACCAGTTCGCCAGCAGCCTCAATCCTGGCGGCTACCTGATGCTGGGGGCCTCCGAGTCTCTGGCCGGCCTCACCGACAAGTTCGAGATGATCCGCTGCAACCCCGGCATCGTCTACAAGGTCAAATAACCCCGCTCAATACCCTCTTGGCACATCTCTTGCTAAATATTCATGAAGCAGGAGGTGTGCTATGGCAATTTCATTCGACAAGGCATTCGGTGTTCATCAGTACACGCTAAGCGTGCGCGCCAAGCGTGCCGAGGTGTTGTCCAGCAACATCGCCAATGCGGACACGCCGGGCTTCAAGGCCCGTGACATCGACTTCTCACAGGCGTTGCAGGATGCCCAGGGCCAGCAAGGGTTCGGGCTCAGCACCACCAGCGAGAAGCACTTCGCCTTGCAGATGGATACCCCGGGCACGACCCAGTACCGCAATCCCCTGCAACCGGATACCGGTGACGGCAACACGGTGGACGTGCAGCAGGAGCGCAGCGAGTTCCTGCGCAACAGCCTCGAATACCAGGCCTCCCTTGAATTTATGAACAGCAAGATAAGCGGCCTGCTCAAGGCACTGAAAGGAGAGCAAGGATGAGTTTGTTCAAGGTCTTTGACATTGCAGGCTCTGCCATGAGCGCGCAGTCCGTTCGCCTCAACACGGTGGCGAGCAACATGGCCAACGCTGACAGCGTCAGCTCCAGCGTGGAAAAAACTTACCACGCCAGGCGGCCAGTCTTTGCCGCCCAGCTGGATCAGGCCATGTCCGACAAGCAGGCCTCGGTCGGGGTGGATGTGAAGGGCATCGTCGAGAGTGATGCGCCCCTGCTCAAGGAGTACAACCCGAATCACCCCATGGCGGACAAGGATGGCTTCATCTTCAAGCCCAACGTCAACATGGTGGAAGAGATGGCGGACATGATAGCGGCGTCGCGCAGCTACCAGACCAACGTCCAGGTGGCCGACGCGGCCAAGAAAATGTTGCAGCAGACCCTGGGTCTGGGCAAGTCCTGACAGAGGTGAACCCGGATGAGAGTGACCCGTGATCGCCTGCCAGGCGGCAACAATCGGCCCAGTGGGCACGCCCTAGAGGGGGGAGCATAAGTGGCAGATACCTATGACAGCCTGCTGGGCGTCAACCGGACGACGTCGGCCCAGACCAGTACGGTCAACACCAGTACCCAGAAAAAGGAGCTGGATCAGGAGTCCTTCCTGAAGCTGCTGACCATGCAGCTCTCCTATCAGGATCCGTTCAAACCGGTGGACAACGCCCAGATGCTTTCCCAGATGACCTCGATGTCGACGTCTCAGGGGATCAGCAGCCTCTCCTCCCAGATGGAGAGCCTCAACAGCCTGATGACCTCCAGCCAGGCGCTGCAGGCCTCCGCGCTGGTGGGACAGAACGTGCTGATCCCGTCCAACACGGGTTACGTGGAGAAGGGAGGCACCCTCACGGGGGTCATCGCCACCGGCGATGGCGGCAGCAACATCAAGGTGACGGTGAAGGACGAGAGCGGCCAGGTTATCAGGGAGTTCGCCATCGAAGGGAGCCACAAGGGGAACGTGGCCTTTGAATGGGATGGCAAGGACAAGTCCGGCAACCAGGTCAAGAGCGGCAAGTATTCGATAGAGGCGCATGCCACCGTCGACGGCAAGTCGGAGAGCGTCCCCGCCCTGACTTACGCCAAGGTGGAGAGCGTCACCCTGGGAACGAGCACCAACCCCAGCACCCTCAAACTCAAGGGACTGGGCGGCATCTACCTGACCGATGTATTGGAAATTGGCGCGACGACCGGCAAGACCACCACCCAGTCGGCTTCGTCCTCTAACGCAGTGATCTAAGGAGAAAGACATGTCATTCAACAATGCCCTCAGCGGCATCAATGCGGCTCAAAAAGACCTGAACGTCACCGCGAACAACATTGCCAACGTCAATACCACCGGCTTCAAGGAGTCCCGCGCCGAGTTCGCCGACGTCTACGCCAACTCCATCTTCGTCAACGCCAAGACCCAGGTCGGCAACGGGGTGGCGACTGGCGCTGTGGCCCAGCAGTTCCACCAGGGCGCGCTGCAATTCACCAACAACGCGCTGGATCTCGCCATCCAGGGCAACGGCTTCTTCGTGACCTCGGACGGCCTGACCAACCTGGATCGCACCTACACCCGTGCGGGCGCCTTCAAGCTCAATGAAAGCAGCTACATGGTCAGCAACTCCGGCGGTTATCTGCAAGGGTACGAGATCAACTCTGACGGCACCCCCAAGGCGGTGAGCATCAACGCCACCAAGCCCATCCAGATCCCGGACAAGGCCGGTGAGCCGGTGCAGACCACGACGGTCGAGGCTGGTTTCAACCTGCCTTCCAGCACGAAAACGCTGATGGATGTCAATGCCTCCAAATTCGATCCCACTGACTCGACCACCTACTCCTCCTCCACCTCCGTGGTGGTCTATGACTCCCTGGGCGAGCCACACACCATCACCCAGTACTTCACCAAGGAAGCGGATCCGGCCGATCCTACCCAAGCGGCGGTGCCGACTGCCTGGCGCATGTACCTCTATGAAGGGGACAAGCCCATCGACATCGTAGGCGGTACGGCCACCACCATGGCGACCGGTTTGAGCCAGGCCCCCCTGAGCGCCCGGGTGACCTTCGATGCCTCCGGCAAGATGGTCACACCCACCACCCCGGCGGTCATCAAGACGGAACCCCTGGGGGCGACAGGGGCTGGTATCATCACCAATGGCGCCGATGGCACCCAGGAGATTGAGTTCAAGCTTGGTACCGTGACCCAGTACGCCTCCCCCTTTGAAGTGAGCAAGCTGACCCAGGACGGCTCCACCGTCGGCCGCCTGACCAAGGTGGAGATCGGGGCGGATGGCATAGTCTCCGCCACTTACAGCAACGCCACCACCGTCAAGGTGGCCATGGTGGCCATGGCAAAGTTTGCCAATGCCCAGGGTCTCACCCAGGTCGGCGACACCTCCTGGCGCCAGTCCCTGCTCTCTGGCGATGCCTTGCCCGGCACCCCGAACTCCGGCACGTTCGGCTCCATCAAGTCGTCGGCACTGGAGCAGTCCAACGTGGATCTCACCACCGAGCTGGTCGACCTCATCACTGCCCAGCGCAACTTCCAGGCCAACTCCCGTTCCCTGGAAGTGAACAGCTCCCTGCAGCAGAACATACTGCAGATCCGCTAAGACGGCGGGTAGTTGGCAGGGGCGCTTCGGCGCCCCTTGTCATTTCCGTCCCGCCTCATTTCCTCCTTTCATTCCGTCTTCGTCATCTCTCTTGGCATTCAACTTGCAGTTGAGCTGTGAGAGTCATCTGTTTGACGGAGGATCCCATGGATCACCTGCTTTACATCGCCATGTCCGGGGCCAAGGAGAACATGAACAGCCTGGCTGTTCGTGGCAACAACCTTGCCAACGCCAACACCATTGGCTTCAAGTCTGACTTCGAGCAGGCGCGCAGCATGCAGGCGTTTGGCGAAGGGCTGCCCACGCGGGTGTTCGCCATGACCGAGCGGCCGGGCCAGAACCTGCAGCACGGCATGCTGATGACCACGGGTCGGGATCTTGACGTTGCCGTCGATGGACCGGGCTGGATTGCGGTGCAGGATCCCAACGGTGCGGAAGCCTATACCCGCATGGGCAACCTGCAGCTCAATGCCACCGGCAATCTGCAGACCTCCACCGGTCTGAACGTGGTGGATGATGCCGGTCAGCCCATCGTGCTGCCCCTGCCCATGGAGAAGATCGAGATCAATCGTGACGGTACCATCAGCGGCCGTCCCGAGGGGGCAGCCGCCAACCTGCCGGAAGATTTCCAACGTATCAAGCTGGTCAACCCGGCGGCAGATGCGGTGGAGAAAGGTCAGGACGGCCTGTTTCGCCGCAAGGATGGCCAGAATGAGGCCGCGTCTGCGGATGTGGGCCTGATCGCCGGCTCCCTTGAGGGGAGCAACGTCAACGTGGTCGACGAGATGACCAACCTTATTCGCTTGCAACGTCAGTTTGAAACTCAGGTCAAGATCATGAAGACCGCCGAGGAGAACGACGAGGCACAAACCCAGCTGCTGCGTATCAGCTAATCAAGGAGCACCCCATGAATCCTGCACTCTGGATCAGCAAGACCGGCCTCGATGCCCAGCAGACCAACATCTCGGTCACCTCGAACAACCTGGCGAACGCCAGCACAGTGGGCTACAAGAAGGCGCGGGCCATCTTCGAGGATCTGCTTTATCAGAACATCAACCAGCCTGGCGGTCGCTCCTCGGCGGACACCGAGCTCCCTTCCGGCCTGATGCTGGGGGCGGGGGCCAAGGTGGTCGCCACCCAGAAAAACCACAGTCAGGGCAACGTCCAGACCACGGACAACTCCCTTGACCTGATGATCAGCGGCCGCGGCTACTTCGAAATCCAGCTGCCCGATGGCAGCGCCGCCTATACCCGCAACGGCCAGTTCACCCTGAACGACGAGGGGACCATCGTCACCCCGGGCAACGGTTACCCGTTGCAACCGGAGATCCAGATCCCCGAGAACGCCCAGAGCGTCACCGTGGGGGAGGATGGCCAGGTCTCCGTCCAGCTCAAGGGGGATGGCCAATCCCAGGTGGTGGGCCAGATCAACACCACGGACTTCGTCAACCCCACCGGCCTGCAGCCCATGGGGGAGAACCTCTTCCTCGAGACCCAGTCCAGCGGCGCCCCCATTCAGGGGACTGCCGGTGCGGACGGGCTGGGGGTGATCAAGCAGGGGATGCTGGAGACCTCCAACGTCAACGTGACCGAGGAGCTGGTGAATCTCATCCAGGCTCAGCGGGTCTACGAGATGAACTCCAAGGTCATCTCCGCCGTCGACTCCATGATGTCCTTCCTGACCCAGCGGACCTGATGAAAGGAGTGCCATGATGAAAGCCATATGGATGCTGGGACTGCTGACGCTAGCGGGTTGCACCAGTACCCCCAATACCGCCAAACCGGATGACCCGGATTTCGCCCCCGTCTACGGGGAGTCGGAGCCGGTGTCGGTGCGCCCGACCGGCGCCATCTTCCAGCCCGAGCAGGTCAACGGCATCTACTCGGACATCAAGGCGCACCGGGTGGGTGACATCATCACCATCCAGTTGGCGGAGTCGACCTCTGCGTCGAAAAAGGCCAACACCCAGAGCGGCAAGGACAACAAGCTGGCGCTCGACCCCGTCACCCTGGGTGGCGTGCCGGTCACGGCGGGGCCCTACGATCTGTCGGCCTCCATCGGCCAGAACAGTGCCTTCAAGGGGCAGGCCAAGGCGGATCAGAGCAACAGCCTGCAGGGCAACATTTCGGTCAGCGTGGTCAAGGTACTGCCAAACGGCAACCTGCTGGTGCGCGGCGAGAAGTGGATCATGCTCAACAATGGCAACGAATACATCCGTATCACCGGTCTGGTGCGCCCGGAGGACGTGAGCTCGGAAAACAGCGTCTCCTCCCAGCGGGTGGCCAATGCGCGTATCTATTACGGCGGTACCGGGGATCTGGCGAACACCCAGGAACAGGGCTGGCTCACCAGCTTCTTCAACGGCCCCTGGTGGCCCATTTAAGACTCAAGAGTCCGGGGCGTTCACGGGCCCTGGAACAGGAAGGTTTTGTTAGGAGATGTCATGAACCGATTCCGTCTGCTTGCCCTGCTGTGCTGCCTGCTGCCCTTCGGGCTGGCGCACGCATCCCGCATCAAGGACCTCGCCTCGGTGGAAGGAGTGCGCAGCAACCAGCTTATCGGTTACGGTCTGGTGGTGGGCCTGCCCGGCACGGGGGAGAAGAACAACGCCTTCACCGAGCAGACCTTCAGGACCATGCTCAACAACTTCGGCATCAAGGTGCCTGACAACATCAAGCCCAAGATCAAGGACGTGGCGCCGGTGGCCATCCACGCGGATCTGCCCCCCTTCTCCAAGCCGGGTCAGACCATAGACGTCACCGTCTCCGCCATCGGCGAGGCGAAGAGCCTGCGTGGCGGCACCCTGCTCCAGACCTTCCTGAAAGGACTGGATGGCCGCGTCTATGCGGTGGCCCAGGGCAGCCTGGTGGTCGGTGGCCTCGGGGCCGAAGGGGCGGACGGCTCCAAGGTGGTGGTGAACACGCCCACAGTGGGGCGCATCGCCAACGGGGCGACCGTGGAGCGGGAGGTTCCCAACTCCTTCAGCCAGGGCGACACCATCACCTTCAACCTGAACCGGCCGGACTTCACCACCGCCCGCCGTCTGGCGGACGTGGTCAACGATCTGGTGGGTCCGAACACCGCCCAGGCGATGGACGCCACCTCCATCAAGGTATTCGCACCGCGGGATCCGGCCCAGCGGGTCTCCTACCTCTCCACCATCGAGAACCTGGAAGTGGACCCGGCGAGCGAGTCCGCCAAGATCATCGTGAATTCGCGCACCGGGACCATCGTCATCGGCAGCGAGGTCAAGCTGCGCCCGGCGGCCATCAGCCACGGTGGGCTGACGGTCACCATCGCCGAGAACCAGCAGGTCTCCCAACCCAATCCGCTCGCTGGCGGGCAGACGGCGGTCACCAACAACTCCACCATCAACGTGCAGCAGGATCCCGGTCGGATGTTCAAGCTCGATACCGGCGCGACCCTGGACGACCTGGTGCGGGCGGTGAACCAGGTGGGGGTCGCCCCCGGGGATCTGATGGCGATCCTGGAGGCGCTGCAGCAGGCGGGCGCGATCCAGGGCCAACTGGTCATTCTGTAATTTCGTGAGCGGCAAGCGGTTGCCACGGGCGGCAAAGAGGTAGGTTATGGCAGAGTTCGACACCCAGAGCGGTATCAATATTGGCATGGTGCAGGACGTCCAGAACCTGGACAAACTGCGCCAGATGAGCCTGAGCAAGGAGGGGAAGCAAGGGGCCCTGATGGCGGCCGCCCGCCAGTTCGAATCCATCTTCACCCAGACCCTGTTCAAGGGGATGCGCCAGGCCAACTCGGTGCTCACCGAGGGCAACCCGATGAACAGCAGCTACACCCAGTTCTATGAAGGGATGCTGGACGAGCAGCGGGTTGCCGACATGTCGAGCAAGGGGGGGCTGGGCATTGCCGAGATGGTGGCCAGGCAGCTCTCACCCGAGCAGACCTTCACCCATCAGGATGGCCGGGTACTCAAGCTGCCCCAGCGTACCGAGCGAGTCTACAAGCCCTATCAACCCCCCAGTGCCTCCAACGATCTGATTGCTGCCTCCAAAGTTGGCAAAGATTTTGCTGATAACGAAATGAAGGGTGAGCTGAATGGGGCCGAGCGTACGCTGGCCCTGCCAAGACGCCCCCACCGCACCGTGCCGCCCATGGGCAGCAGCCAGAGGCCTTCGGCCCTGGATGGCAGCGCGAAGGTGTTTGACAGCCCGGAAGAGTTCGTCGACAGGCTGATGCCGCTGGCCAAGAAGGCGGCGGACAAGCTGGGGTTGAGCCCGGCGGTGCTGGTGGCCCAGGCCGCCCTTGAGAGTGGCTGGGGCAAGCGGGTGATCAAGGATGCAGACGGAAACGTGACGCACAACCTGTTCGGCATCAAGGCCGATCCGCGTTGGGAAGGCCCCAAGGCGGTGGTGAGCACCCTGGAATACGAGCAAGGGGTGGCCTCGCGCCAGAAGGCGGCGTTTCGTTCCTACGAGTCGTTCGAAGAGAGCTTCAACGACTACGTGGATTTCCTGACCTCTGGGAGTCGCTACAAGGGGGCGCTGGCCAAGGTGGACAGCCCGGACCGTTACTTCGAGGCGTTGCAGCAGGCCGGTTATGCCACCGATCCCCAGTACGCCAGGAAACTTAAACAAGTGTTGCGCAGTGATGCCATCGCCGGTTACTCGACGCCCGGCAACATTGCAGACAGGAACACAGAGATGGAGCTGTAAGCTATGGCAAGCGATCTGCTTGGAATTGGGACCTCGGGTGTGTTGGCCCAGCAGCGACTGCTGCAGACCACCAGCAACAACATAGTGAACGTCAATAGCCAGGGCTATGTACGTGAACGCACCCTGATCTACACCAATTCCGTCGGATTGGGGACGGGCGACATGGTGAGCGAGCGCATCATCAACGCCTATGCCCAGGCCGAGGTGCGCCGGGATACGTCCGCCTATCAGGCGGCCAACACCCGCTACGATCAACTGTTCCGGCTCGACAGCCTGCTCGGTGATGCCAGCAACAGCGTGGGGACCACCATCACCTCCTACTTCAAGGCTTTCCACACCGCCAACGAGTCACCGTCCGAGATCGGGGGGCGCAAGACGACCCTGAGTGAACTGAGCGGCATGGTGGACAGATTCCATACCCTCTCCGCCCAGCTCGACAAGCAGTCCGATACCATCAACGCCACCATAGGGGACGAGACGGACAGGGTGAACAGCCTGCTGAACAGCATCAACGATCTGAACCAGGCCATCGTCCGCACCCAAGGCTCCCCTGAAGAGAATCTGATGCTGTTCGATCAGCGGGATGAGGCCATTCGCCAGCTCTCCGAGAAGATGGAGATCCGCACCGTGACCCAGCCCAATGGCAGCATGCTGGTCAACATGAGTACAGGGCACTCCCTGGTGCTCGATGGCGGCGTGGCCCAGTTCAAGGTGGTGCCGGGGGACCCGGATTCCCGTGAGCCTTCCCTGCAGCTGACCCTGGGCAAGAACCAGGCCAGCATCAACGACAAGGATATTGGCGGTGCCATCGGTGGCCTCTTCACCGCGCGCCGGGATCTGGAGCCCGCCAAGCGGGAGCTGGGGCAGCTGGCCGTCGCCCTGGGGGATGCCATGAACCAGCAGAACCGGCTGGGGATGGATCTCGACAACGAGCTTGGGGGGGATCTCTTCACCCTCAAGGGAAGCCAGGGGCTGCCCTACGCCAGCAACCAGGGTAACGGGGCGGCCAGCGTCAACTTCGTCCCCGGCAAGGGGAGCGAGGTCACCACCTTCGACTACGAGGTGCGGTTCAACAGCGCCACCGGTTACGAGGTGTTCGCCATCGACGGCAGCGGGCAGCGTACCTCGCTCGCCACGGGGACCACGCCGCCAGCCACCTTCGAGGTGGCGGGACATGGCATCGAAATCGATCTCTCCGGCACTCCGGTCGCGGGTGACAAGATCTTGTTGCAACCCACCCGGAATGCGGCTGCCAACCTGGAGCAGGCGATCACCCGTCCCGAGGATATCGCGCTGGCATCCCCCCTGAAGGCGGACAAGGGATCCCAGAACCTGGGCTCGGGCGAAATAACGCTGGGCGGTGTCTACAACACCGGCACGGGCTCGGGTTTTGGCACCAACACTTTGGACCCGAGTGCCCCCCAGGTCATCAAGATCGACGGCAGCGGCAACTACGAGGTCTATGACAAGAACAACAACCTGCTGGGTGTCGCCCCCGCCTCCAGCAAGGGACAGAACCTGATGGCCGCCCTCGAGAGCCCCCTGGGGGGGCCCAAGGTCTACGCCGATCCGACCCAGAGCCCGGGCTATGAGTTCAGCATCACCGGCAAGGTGGAGGCCAGCGACAGCTTCACGCTCAGCTACAACAAGGACGGCTTTGCGGACAACGCCAACGGCCTGGCGCTGGCGGAGCTGCAGAACAAGGAGCTGGTGCGCAAGAACAACAACGCCGCCACCAGCAACGACAAGATGACCTTCAACGATGCCTACTCGGGTCTGGTGAGCGGCATTGGCAACAAGACCAGCCAGGCCAAGACCCTGCTGCAGGCCAACGAGGCGAAGCTGACCCAGAGTACCGCCATCTTCGAGAGTGTCTCCGGCGTCAATCTGGAGGAGGAGGCGGCCAACCTCATCCGCTTCCAGCAGTCCTATGCGGCCTCGGCCCAGATAGTGAACACCGCCAAGACCATCTTCGACACCCTGCTCTCCTCCGTGAGGTAAGTCATGCGCATCACCACCAACATGATCTATGACCGCAACCTTGCCTCCATGAGCAAGGTGAGCGAGCGCCAGAACACCGCCTACAACCAGTTGATGACGGGGGATAAATTCTCCCGCTCCGGGGAGGACCCGGCCGGCATGAGCCAGAAGATGGCGCTGACCAAGGAGATCGATCTCTTCAAGCAGTACGGCGTCAACGGCAGCCTGCTGGAGAACAGCCTTGGCCACGAGGAGACGGTGCTGACCTCCCTCAACAACGCCATGCTGAGTGCCCAGGCCCTGATCCAGAAGGCGAACAACTCCGCCATGGGCTCCGAGGAGCGCAGCGCCATCGCGAGCGAGCTGGAGGGGCTGCAAAAGCAGATGTTCGACCTGATGAACAGCAAGAACTCCCAGGGGGAGTACATCTTCGGCGGCAATCAGAGCAAGACCCAGCCCTTCGTCAAGGATGCCAGTGGCAACTATGTGTTCCAGGGGGACACGGGGCAGCGCAACATCCAGGTCTCACCCACGGTGCAGATCCCGGCCAACGACTCCGGTTTCGATCTGTTCGAGATAGTGGCGACCCGGCGCACTGCCAGCGCCGCTAGTGGCAACATCCAGGTGTCGGTGGCGGATCAGGGGAACTTCGAGAGCTTCTATCGCAACAACTATGACTCTTCCCTGCCGAGCAACCAATATGCGGTCAGCACCCTGGCCGGGCCGCCGGACACCTACGAGATCCGTGACAGCGGTGGAACCCTGCTGCAAAGCGGCGACTATGTGGCGGGCAACAAGATCCCCTTCAACGGCCTGGCGCTCACCCTCGACCTCCCTGCGGGGTCGGCGACCCAGAACTTCGTGCTGGATACCCCGAAAAACGACAACATCCTCAATGGCATGTCCGATTTCATCTCCGCCATGCGTGATCCGACCCTGTCCGAGAGCGATTTCCAGCTGGCGGTCTCCGATGCCACCACCCACATGAGCAACGCCAGAACCAAGATAGACCGGGGACTGGGGGAGCTGGGGGGAAGGATGAACAGCCTGGAGCAGGTGATGAGTTCCAACGATGGACTCAGCACCCTGAACCAGCAGGCGCGGGCCAAGGTGTCCGAGGCGGACATGTACGAGGTGATCGCGGCCCTCTCCAAGGAGGATGCAGCCATGAGCGCCTCCCAGCTAGCCTTCAGCAAGATAAGCAAGCTGACCCTCTTCGACTATATCCGCTGACGTTCGTCCGTTGACCGCAGGCTCCCCCGTGCCACGCACGGGGGAGCCTCGTTTCATGAAGGGCCCGCCGTCCGGCCAATTTGTAACAACCCGTTGCCAGGGGCCCGTTTGCCTTGACTCGACCTGCGCCTGGGCAGATGATGCCGCCCGCACGGTAGCGCCGTGCAATCAATGTTCGCAGCATCTCGTTAGGCGAGGCTCCTGCATAAACACAGGCCACTGATCTCACGACGTCCAGAGACGCCCAAGATCAGGACAGTTTTCATCGGATTAAGGTGTCAACCCAAGTGGCTTCCGGCATGCCGGATACGTTATGCAGTGCTAAAGCTGGTACGTGGGGATGAAAACACGCCGGACGGCGTCATTTCCTGCCTGTTACTCGTCAATCAAATTGCTGTTTTCTTGCCGTTGCATCCGGCCCGTTGCCGGAGGCGTTCAGGTTCGCCTGAAATCACATGAGGACATCTGTGATGAAGAAAACACACACCCTGCTCAATCGTCATCAACTGCTCGACCCGGTTGCCCTGCGCAACTGGCTGGCGCACAACCTGGATCCGGTGGCCCGTGCCGATCAGCTTCTGACCCTGCGCCCGGAAGAGCTCAACTGCATCTTCGATACCCTCTCCATGCCGGAAGGGGCGTCCTTGCTCGCCTCCCTCCCGGCGGAGTGTGCCGGCCATCTGCTGCTCAGGCTGCATGGCAGCATCGTGGGGATACTGCAGGGCACCCTGGCCCGTCGGGACCTGCTGGCCATCCTGCGCAGGCTCGACGAGCACGATCGCAAGACCCTGCTCGCCCGGCTGCCAGACCCCGCCCGTAAAGCCTTCCAGTCCCTGCTGGCCTGGCCGAACGAGTCGGTGGGGGCCAACATGCGCCACGAATACCTGGCAGTGGAGGCCAATGCGACGGTGGAAAGCGCCAAGCAGCTGATCCACGGGGCCTGGGATCAGGCCAGGCTGTTTGGTCATCTCTATGTGGTTGACGGCGAGCAGCGCCTGCTTGGCAGCGTCTCCCTCAAGTCGTTGCTGATCGCCGATCCGCTGCTGCCGGTAGGGGACCTGATGGAGGGGGAGGCGGTGCGCATCAACGCCCGGGCGGATCAGGAGCTGGCGGCCCGCCTGCTCATTGACCGCGACCTCTCGCTCCTGCCGGTGGAAGATCAGGGTCGTCTGGTGGGGGTCTTCCACGTGGACGATGCCGCCGACATCCTGGAGCTGGAGTCCACCGAGGATGCGGAGCTGCAAGGGGGCTCCTCGCCGCTGGATACCCCCTATCTGCAGGCCACCCCCTGGCAGTTGTGGCGCAAGCGGGTGGGCTGGCTGCTGATCCTGTTCGTGGCGGAAGCCTACACAGGCACCGTGCTGCGGGCCTTTGAAGAGCAACTGGAGGCGGCCATCGCCCTGGCCTTCTTCATCCCGCTCCTCATCGGTACCGGTGGCAACAGCGGTACCCAGATCACCACCACCATAGTGCGTGCCATGGCGGTGGGGGAGGTGAGCCTGAAAAACCTCGGCACCGTGCTGAAAAAGGAGATCTCCACCGGTCTGCTCATCTCGGCCGCCATCGCGCTGGCGGCCTGGGTGCGGGCCTGGAGCCTGGGGGTGGGGCCCGAGATCGGCATGGTGGTGACCCTGACCATCGTCGCCATCGTGCTCTGGAGCGCCACTGTCGCCTCGGTGATCCCCATGGTGCTGCGTCGCTTTCGCATCGACCCGGCGGTGGTCTCCGCCCCCTTCATCGCCACCCTGGTGGACGGTACCGGCCTCATCATCTACTTCGAGATAGCCAAGCTGATCCTGCCGGATCTGCAGTAGGAAAAGACAAGAGACAAAAAAAGGCAGCCATCGGCTGCCTTTTTGCACAGAGGGGCGGATCACCCGAGCTGGAACAGCAGGGGCCAGCCCTGCTCGTGGCAGTAGCGGTGCTCCTTTTCCAGGTTCTGCATCAGCAACTTGTTCTCGTCGCACCAGTCCAGGGGCAGGGTGACCACCAGCTGATCCCCGGCGGCCTGCACGTTCCACTCGGGCAGCAGGTTGTCCTGACGCCTGTGGTGGGCCGCCACCGCGAGGCGCAGGATGCGGATGCAGCGCAGCACCGTCTGCTCGTCGTGGTTGGGCAGGGCCGGCAGCTCGGAGAGCTTGAGCCCCTTGCGGTGAAAGCGTACCAGGGCCGCCAGCAGGGCCTGATCGTCCTGGTTGAAGCCGGGCAGATCGGTGTTTTGCAAGATATAGGCGGAGTGTTTGTGGATGCCGCTGTAGTTGATGGCAAGGCCGATCTCGTGCAGCCGCGCAGCCCAGCCGAGGATGGCGCGATAGGGCTCTTCCGGCATCTCCCAGGGGCCGCTCAGGACGTCGAACAGGGAGAGGACGCTGCTCTCTACCCGGGTGGCCTGGCGCTTGTCGATGCGATAGTGAGTGCTGAGTGCAAGCGCGGTACGTTCGCGAATGTCGTGATGCTGCAGGCGCTCCTCGAACTCGTAGAGCAGCCCTTCGCGCAGGGCGCCGTCGGAGTACTCCATCCGCTCGATGGGCAGGGAGGTGAAGAGTCCGAGCAGGATGGCCACCGCGGCGGCGAACACCCCCTGACGCTCCTCGGTGAGGCCCGCCAGCTTGAGCTGGTCGACCCGCTTGTGCTTGAGCATCTCTTCCTTCAGCCGCTCCAGTCCCGCCAGGGTGATGGCACCATCGGTCCACTCTTCCCCCTGCAACACGTCGCGCACGGTGCGGATGGAGCCCGAGCTGCCGAGGCAGCTCTGCCAGCCCAGCTTGCGGTACTGGTTGATGATGGGGGCGAGCTGGTGCTGGGCTTCCAGCACGGCGGCGTTGAAGGCCTTCTCGCCGAGCTTGCCGTTGCCAAAAAAGCTCTGGGTGAAGCTCACGCAGCCCATCTTGCGGCTGGTGAGCGCCTTGTGCTCAAACCCTTCGCCGATGATGAGCTCGGTGCTGCCGCCGCCGATGTCCACCACCAGCACCTGGCCCTCGATGTGCTGGGTATGAGCGACCCCCTGATAGATGAGGCGGGCCTCTTCCTGGCCGCTGATGATCTCGATGGGGTGGTTGAGCACCTTGGCCGCCTCGCGCACGAAGTCGCGGGCGTTGCTGGCGCGGCGCAATGTGTAGGTGCCGGCGATGCGGATCTGATCCGGCTTGATGTTGGTGAGCCGCTCGGCGAACAGGGCGAGGCAGTCCAGCCCGCGCGCCATGGCCTCCGGGGACATGCGGCGCTGCTCATCCATCCCTTCGGCGAGGCGCACTCGCTCCTTGATGCGATCGATGATCTGCATCCGCCCCTCGGTGAGGCGGGCAATGACCATGTGGAAGCTGTTCGAGCCCAGATCGACAGCGGCGTACAGACTATTGTCCATGGTTTGACTCTATGCGTTTGAGGTAGTCGTAAATCGCCACCTGGGAACGGACCTTGCGGCGGTTGCCCCGCTTCACGTACTCGTTCTTCTGGTCGGCATCGATCACCCGCGCCTTGCAGGTATCACTCAGTTGTAGCTCGAGAATGTCGAGGATGCGCTGCTTGAGCCGCTCGTCATAGATGGGGGTGCCCACCTCGATGCGACCGTCGATGTTGCGGCTCATCCAGTCGGCACTGGAGATATAGAGCTGGGGATTGCCCTTGTTGTGGAACACCATCACCCGCGGATGTTCGAGGAAACGGTCGATGATGCTGATGACCCGGATGTTGTCGCTCAGACCCGGCACCCCCGGGCGCAGGGCGCACATGCCCCGGATGATCATCTGGATGGGCACCCCGGCCTGGCCGGCGGCATAGAGCCGGTTGATGAGGTCTCTGTCCACCAGGTTGTTGATCTTGAGGGTGATACCGCTGGGTTGCCCCGCCTTGGCGTTGGCCAGCTCGTTGTCGATGAGGCGATAGAGCTGGCGGCGGCTGTTGATGGGGGAGACCAGCAGGTGGTTGAACTTGTAGCGCCGGTACGGGTACTCGATGTACTCGAACACGCTCTCCACCTCGGCGGTGATGTCCGGATGGCGGGTCAGCAGGGAGAAGTCGGTGTAGATCTTGGCGGTCTTCTCGTTGAAGTTGCCGGTCCCGATATGGGCGTAGCGCACCGCCTCGCCGTTCTCGTGGCGGGTGATGAGGCAGAGCTTGGAGTGGATCTTGAGGCTGGGCACCCCGAACACCACCTTGACGCCTGCGTCGGTCAGGATGTTGGCCCAGTCGATGTTGGCTGCCTCGTCGAAGCGGGCGCGCAGCTCCACCACCACGGTCACCTTCTTGCCGTTGTTGGCGGCGTCGATGAGGGAGTGGATGATCCGCGACTTCTTGGCCACCCGGTAGATGTTGATGCGAATGGCGCTGACCGCCGGGTCGAAGGCCGCCTGGCGCACCAGCTCGGTGAAGTGGTGGAACTTGTGGTACGGGTAGTAGAGCAGGATGTCCTGCTTGGCGATGGCGTCGAAGGCGTTGACGAAGCCGTCAAAGTCGCGGCAATCGAGGGCCGGCAGCTTGGGGTTTTCCAGATAATCCCGGCCCACATTGGGGAAGCCGATGAAATCCTTGAAGTTGTGATAGCGCCCACCGGGCATGATGGCGTCGTAGGAGCTGATCTGCAGCTTGAGCTTCAAGAAGCTTATCATGGCCGCCGGCATCTCCCGCTCGTAGACGAAGCGCACCGGCATGGCGGTGAGGCGCTGTTTCAAGCCGTCACTCATCTTGTCCACCAGGCTGAGGTCCAGCTGGTCGGAGAGATCATATTCGGCATCCCGGGTCAGCTTGACCGCGTAGGCGGCAATCTCGTCGTAGTCGAAGAAGCCCTTGAAGATCTCGTCCAGACAGAAGCGGATAACGTTGTCCAGGATGATGATCTGCTTCTTGCGACGGGTGCCCTCCGGCGGTAGCTGGAAGAAGCGGGGCAGATCGTCGGTGGGCACTTCCACCAGGGCGTACTGGATCACCTGGCCGTTCTTCTTCATCTCGATGGCGAGATAGGTGTGCTCGTCTTTCAGGAACTTGACCGGGTTGACCTCTTTGTTGAGCAGGATCGGGATGATGTGGCGCAGCACCTTTTCCCGGAAGAAGATCCGCAGCCACTGCTGGATGGACTCGGAGAGCTGGCTTTCGTTCACCAGGAAGATGTTGTGGCGGGCCAGCGCGATCAGCAGCTCCTTGTAGGTGTTGTCGAACGCCTCGCCGAGCGCCATCACCTTCTGCTGGATGGCGCGCAGCAGCACCTTGGCCTCGTCGTCGCCGCCGTGGACTTCGTTGATGAGGATGCGGCGCTTGACGTCCGACACCCGTACCTTGAAGAACTCGTCCTGATTGGAGGAGAAAATCCCGAGGAAACGGACCCGCTCGATGAGGGGTACCGTCTTGTCCATCGCCTCTTGCAACACCCGTTCATTGAATGAGAGCCAGCTAAGCTCTTTCTCTTCATACTGCTTGTCGGTGCTCATCTGGTGCCTCTTTGCTCTGGTTGCGTCTGCGCGGAAGTTATGGCGTCAAATCATGACAAATTTATGACAGGCGACACTATTCGCTCAGATCCTGATCGATGTCGACGACGAGGTCGTCGGAGAGGGACTCCAGGGCCGTGACGAGATCGTCCAGTTCGAGCTGCGGCGGCATAGCCACCAGGGCGTGGGCATAGAAGAGGGGGGCGCCTGAGTGGGGCGCAGGTTCGCAACCTGTGGTGAGGTCGGCGACGTTGATGTTGAGCTGGCGCAGGATGCTGGCCACTTCGTGGACGATGCCCGGTCTGTCGTTGCCGGTGACGCTCAGCATCACCTGATGGGCCGGTTGCGGGCTCAGCTGCCCTTCGGCGAAGCTCACGGTGAGGCCAGGCAGCATCACCAGGGCCTCGCACAGGTTGCGGTAATGCTCGTCAGGCACGGCGACGTGCAAAATGCCGGCAAATTGCCCCGCCAGCTCGCTCATGGAGCTGGCCAGCCAGTTACCCTGCTGCCGGGTGATGGTATCGGCCAGGCTCTCGACGATCCCGGGTTTGTCTGCGCCGATCACGGTGACGACCAATTGCTTTTGCATCCTGCTCTCCTTGAATGGGGCTGCGTGGGGTCCGTTGACGCCTGGCGGCGACGGGGTGCGCGCCAGAACGTCCATGGGCTCTAGCATTGTGCCTGCTGTGACAGGCCATATGAAGCCCGCCTTGCGCAAATTCAGTGAAAAAACGCGAATGCCGGGACGGGCTTGATTTCTGCGCTGCCTGAGTCGCTTTCCCCGTGGTAGAGTGTGCCCCTTCCTTTGGTGTGAACTGAATTTGTCTTGTAAACGGGATGTGCGTGTATGAATAGCCTTGTCGTATCGGGAGCTGTGTTGCTGGGGTTGCTCCTGCTGGTGATCGTCTGGCGCAGGGAGAAAGAGGGCAAGGCCGAGCCCTATGATCTGCAGGAAACCTTGATGAGCCCAGCCGAGCGCACCTTCTTCGGGGTGCTGGATCAGGCGGTGGGGGACAAGGCCCGTGTCTTTGCCAAGGTACGAGCCTCCTATGTATTGACGCCCGAGGCGCACCTTGGCAAGGGCAAGCGCCAGCAGGCGCTCGGCAAGATAGGGGAGAAGCACTTCGATTTTCTGCTCTGCCACCCGACGGATCTCTCTTTCCTGTGTGCCGTGGAGCTGGATGACGAGGGGCACCGCCACCAGAAGCGCAAGTCGCGGGATCTCTTCCTGAAGGCGGCCTGCGATGGCGCCGGCCTGCCGCTGTTGCAGATCCCGGCCAGCAGCCACTACCAGGTCGACGAGTTGCGGGAGCAACTGCTGCCCCTGCTGGCGAGAACGACGGCGCCGGTGGATGACCTGCTGCCCGGCGAGCGCCGCGAACCGACCTTCAGCCCGCTGCTGCTCGATGGTGTCGATCTGGGTACGTCACACCCGGGGGCTGCCAGGGAGCCCCAGGTGCCGCCCCCCCAGGCCGAAGAGGCAATGCCCGCGTTGATGGAGGAGAATCCCTTCCTCGATCCGGATGAGGAGGAGCCCCGGAAGACGACCCCTCATTGCCCCCGCTGTGCCGCGCCCCTGGTGGCACGGGAAGCACGAAAGGGTCCCCATGCCGGTCGCCTGTTCCTCGCCTGCAGCCGGTTTCCCGAGTGCCGCTATGCCGCTCCCCAGGAAAGCGTGAAACACTGATCCCTCCTCTGACGCCGCACCCTGTCGGCGTCATTCTTTCCCCTTCGCTGGTTTTCATCCGATACTCAATCTGGCTGGAAGCGTGATCCCCGTCCCGCCAGGGTCCGGGAGGATGCGACAAGTTTTGACAATCCGCCAGAATTTTGGCACTTTGTCCCCCTTATGACACAGTGCGAAATTGGTTTTAATAAGCACTTAAAAAACAATAACTTGGCGTCAGGTGTGAAAATATGGATAGGATGGCTATGGGTGTGCTGCTTGTTGATGCCGATGATGTGCGGCGCCAGCAACTGGGGACTGTGCTCTCCTTCATGGGGATCCCCTGGCAGGAGGTGGTGGAGAGCGATCTCGATGTGGCCATCGAGACTGCCGGGCCCTTGCAGGGGATTCTGGCCGGGGAACTGCGCGAGCGCGCCCTGAGTGAGCTGCTTGCCGCCCATCCTCGTCTGCCCTTTCTCTCCCTGATGCCGGCGAGCCATGGCTGCAGCAACTTCATCGGGGTGGCCGAGGCGCCCTTTACCTATGAGTCCCTCACCCGTCACCTGCACTTCTGCCAGGCCTTCATCTCCCTGCATCCCCGTCATCAGACCCACGACAAGGGTCAGACCCTGCTGCGCCTGCTGGTGGGCAAGGGGAGGGGCATCCAGGAGGTGCGCCGTCTCATCGGCCAGGTGGCCGAGACCGACGCCAACGTACTGATCCTCGGTGAGTCCGGAACCGGCAAGGAGGTGGTGGCTCGCGCCATCCACGAGCTGTCCGCCCGAAGCGCGGGCCCCTTCGTGCCCATCAACTGCGGCGCCATTCCGGCTGAACTGCTCGAGAGCGAGCTGTTCGGTCACGAGAAGGGGGCCTTCACCGGTGCCATTGCCGCCCGGCGCGGCCGCTTCGAACTGGCCCAGGGGGGCACCCTCTTCCTCGACGAAATCGGCGACATGCCGCTACCGATGCAGGTCAAGTTGCTGCGGGTGCTGCAGGAGCGCCAGTTCGACCGTGTCGGGGGCGGCAAGGCCGTCCAGGCCGATGTGAGGGTGATCGCGGCGACCCACCGGGATCTGGAAGCCATGATCCGCACCCAGGCGTTTCGCGAAGATCTCTACTACCGCCTCAATGTGTTTCCCATCGAGACCCCCCCCTGCGGGATCGGGCCGACGACATCCCGCTGCTGCTGCAGGAGCTGCTCAATCGCCATGCCGAACAGCACAAGGGAATCATCCGTCTGACCCAGCGCGCCATGGAGTCCCTGATGCAGTACGCCTGGCCCGGCAACGTGCGCGAGCTGTCCAACCTCATCGAGCGCCTGCTCATCCTCTATCCGAACCAGATCGTCGATGTGGCGGATCTGCCCGGCCGCTATCGCCTGCTGCCCTGCGAGCCACGAGATGAACGGCTCACCGAGATGGACGAGCGGGACGCCCTGGCTGCCGTGTTCCAGTCCCCACCAGAGCTGGATCCCGGCATCGCCATGCCCCTGCCCATGCAGTTGCCTCAAGAGGGGGTCAACCTCAAGGAGATGCTGGCCGATCTCGAGGTGGAGCTGATCCGCCAGGCCCTGGAGTCCCAGGACGGGGTGGTGGCCCGCGCCGCCGACCTGCTCAGCATGCGCCGCACCACCCTGGTGGAGAAGATGAAGAAGTACGGCATGAGCAAGGACAATTGAGGTCAATGCTTTGACGCATTGAGCCAATGCATTGATAAATAAAGCCTATTTTGATGGCATGGAAATTGAATAAGCTGACTCAATCGCCAGTTTGAGGTCAGCTTTATGACAATCTTGCAGCAGGATGCCCCCCTCCAGTCACATGAAGTGAGTCAGCTTTACGCCATCTTCACGGCGCTGCCGACCGGCGTGCTGCTGCTCGATGGCGAGGGGCTGATCACCCGCGCAAACCCTGCCGCCCTGGCGCTGCTGGGAGAGCCACTTGAAGGCCTTTCCTGGCGCCAGATCATCGCCCGCTGTTTCGAACCCCGTGAGGATGACGGTCACGAGATCTCCTTGCGCGACGGCCGCCGGGTCCAGCTGTCGACTCAGCCGCTGCCGGATCAGCCCGGCCAACTGGTGTTCATTACCGACTTGACCGAGACCCGCCAGTTGCAGGACAGGGTCAACCACATGAAGCGCCTCTCCGCCCTTGGCAACATGGCGGCTTCCCTGGCGCACCAGATCCGCACCCCGCTCTCCGCGGCCATGCTCTATGCGGCCAACCTGGCCAACCGCACCCTCAAGCCTGAATCCCGCAGCCAGTTCCAGCAAAAATTGATGGCGCGCCTGCAGGATCTCGAGAAGCAGATCAACGACATCCTGCTGTTTGCCCGCAATGGCGACAACCAGGTGGTGGCGCCCCTCTCGGTGCAGGGCTTGCTGGCGGAAGTGCAGGCGGGGGCCGAAGCCTTCTGCCAGCAGCAGGGCTGCGCCTTGCATCTGGAGGCCCCTGAGCCCGATCTCTGTCTGCTTGCCAACAGCAGTGCCCTGGCGGGGGCCATCAACAACCTCATCGCCAATGCCCGGCAGGCCGGCGCCGATTCGCTCCTGGTGAGCGCTGTGCGCAGCGGCAACCGGGTGGAGATGCGGGTCATCGACAACGGCAAGGGGATGGCCCCCTCCCTGCTCAACCAGATCTTCGAACCCTTCTTTACCACCCGATCCCAGGGCACGGGCCTCGGTCTTGCGGTGGTGCAGTCGGTGGTACGAGCTCATCAGGGGGAGGTAAGCGTGGCCTCGGTCCCTGGCGAGGGCACCTGTTTTACCCTGTCCTTCCCCCTGCATCAGCAACAGGTTCAGTTGGGGGGAGTGGCATGAGGCGCGCAAAAGCCGGAGCGCCGGTGAAGATGATTCTCGACAAGGCCATGTTGGTTGTAGGAGGTGTGGCATGACCCAGGCTCGCATTCTGGTGGTGGAAGATGACAACGGCCTGCGCGAGGCGCTGGTGGATACCCTGCTGCTCGGTGGCTATGAGTGCCGCGAGGTGGACAGCGGCGAGCGGGCCCTGCTTGCCCTGTCCCGTCAGCGCTTTGACATGGTGATCTCCGACATCCAGATGGGGGGCATGGATGGTCTGACCCTGCTCGCCAACATCCGCCAGCAATATCCCCAGGTGCCTGTGCTCCTGATGACTGCCTACGCCAACATCGACGGGGCGGTGCGCGCCATGCGCGAGGGGGCGATCGACTATCTGGCCAAGCCCTTCTCCCCCGAGGTGCTGCTCAACCAGGTCAGCCGTTATGTGCCGGCCCAGAAGGTGGAGAAGCGTGCCGTAGTGTACGGGGACCCCAGGACTGCGGAGCTGTTCCAGCTGGCGACCCGGGTGGCCAGAAGCGAAGCCACCGTCATGGTGACCGGACCGAGCGGGACGGGCAAGGAAGTGCTGGCTCGCTACATTCACGACCACTCCAGCCGGGCAGAGCAGGCCTTCGTCGCCATCAACTGCGCCGCCATTCCGGAGAACATGCTGGAAGCGACTCTGTTTGGCTACGAGAAGGGCGCCTTCACCGGTGCGGTGCAGGGGTGCCCTGGCAAGTTCGAGCAGGCTCAGGGAGGAACCCTGCTGCTCGACGAGATCACCGAGATGGATCTGGGGCTGCAGGCCAAGCTGCTGCGGGTCTTGCAGGAGAAAGAGGTGGAGCGGCTCGGCAGCCGCAAAATGATCCCCCTCGATGTGCGGGTCATTGCCACCAGCAACCGGGATCTGAAAAAAGCGGTGCAGGACGGGTTGTTCCGCGAAGATCTCTACTACCGCCTCAACGTCTTCCCCCTGCGCTGGACGGCGCTCTGGGAACGCCCGGGTGACATTCTTCCCCTGGCGGAGCATCTGCTGGCGCTGCATGCCAGCCAGATGGGGCTGCCGACGCCGCAGCTCGCAGAGGACGCCCGAGAGCGTCTGATGGCTCACCCCTGGCCCGGCAACGTGCGCGAGCTCGACAACGTGGTGCAGCGCGCCCTGATCCTCTGTCCAGACGGCCTCATCGACTGTGAGCACCTGATCCTGGAGGAGACGGACGAGACCCTGGTGCGCCCGCTCGAGCGGCTGTCAGGGGAGGGGCTCGGTGGCGAACTCAAGCAGCAGGAGCACCAGATCATTCTGGACACCCTGCAGGAGTGCAACGGCAGTCGCAAAGCGGTGGCCGACAAGCTCGGCATCAGCCCGCGCACCCTGCGCTACAAGCTGGCCCAGATGCGTGACGCCGGCATCGAGCTGCCCGCCTAGGCCTGACAGGCGCATGGCCTTGCCGGTCCGGCTCGATTATCATGGGCCCTGACGATCGGAATCCGGCTCCCCGCACAGTGCGTGGGGAGCCCAGCTAGGAGACCCCCATGATCTCTCATCGTAAACTGGAAAGCCTGCTCAACCACCTGCTCGAACCCCATGCCATCAAGGATTACTGCCCCAACGGCCTGCAGGTGGAGGGGCGCGAGCGCATTCGCAAGGTGGTGACCGGCGTCACCGCCAGCCAGGCTCTCATCGATGCCGCCGTGGCCGCCGGGGCCGATGCCATCCTGGTTCATCACGGCTACTTCTGGAGCGGCGAGCCGGCCCAGATCACCGGCATGAAGCAGCGTCGTCTCAAGACCCTCTTGACCCACGACATCAACCTGTTTGCCTACCACCTGCCGCTGGACGTGCACCCCGAGGTGGGGAACAACGCCCAGCTTGCCAGGCTGCTCGGCATCAAGGTGCGTCGCGGCCTCGAACCCTGGAACAGCAAGAGCGTGGCCATGGTGGGCAAGCTGGAGGAGCCCATGAGCGGCAGCGATTTTGCCAAGCTGATTGCCGAGCGTCTCGGTCGCGAGCCGCTTCATTGTGGTGACAGTGGTCCCGAGCTCATCCGCTCCGTGGCCTGGTGCACCGGCGGTGGTCAGAGCTACATCAGCCAGGCGGCGGAGCAGGGCATCGATGCCTTCATCTCCGGCGAAGCCTCCGAGCAGACCATCCACACTGCCCGGGAGATGGGCATGCACTTCTACGCCGCAGGCCATCACGCCACCGAGCGCTACGGCGTCAAGGCGCTGGGAGAGTGGCTCGCCACCGTGCACGGGCTGGAGGTCACCTTTATCGATATCGACAATCCGGTGTAGGGCCGATTAGCCGCGCAGCGGCGTCATCGGACGTGATGACAGCCATTGCGCTGGTCGATAGAAATGACAAGGGAGGCCTGAGCCTCCCTTGTGGTGTCTTACTGCTGCTCGCGGTTACTCGCTGGCATAGCCTGCCAGGCCAAGCTGCTTGCCATCGAGGCAGGCAGACCCTTCTCGCATCTGCAAGCGCCCTTCACAGAACCACTGCACCACCAGGGGGTAGATGCTGTGCTCCTGCACCTGGACCCGGGCCGCCACCTCGTCGGCACTGTCCCCTTCGAAGATGGGGACCCGTGCCTGGAGGATCACCGGGCCGCCGTCGAGCTCTTCGGTGACGAAGTGGACGCTGGCGCCGTGCTCGTCATCACCGGCCTCGATGGCGCGCTGGTGGGTGTGCAGACCCTGGTATTTCGGCAGCAACGAGGGGTGGATGTTGATCATCCTCCCGGCAAAGTGCCGCACCAGGTCGGCGCTCAGGATCCGCATAAAGCCGGCCAGCACCACCAGATCCGGCTGATAATCCGCCATCAGAGCCAGCAGGGCGACATCATACTCCTCCCGGCTGGCGAACTGCTGCTGGGCCAGGATGGCGGTTGCCACCCCGGCTTCCCTGGCACGCACCAGGCCATAGGCATCAGCCTTGTTGCTGATGACGCCGACCACCTGACCGGCAATCTTGCCGCCGGCACAGCCGTCGAGGATGGCCTGCAGGTTGCTGCCGCTGCCTGAGATGAGGACGAGGATGCGTTTCATAGGGGAGGTCATCTGGCCGTTGATCCGATCATTCATTGAATGATGACCTGCTCCTCACCATCGGCCGCCTTGGCGATGTGGCCGATGTGCCAGGCGTTCTCGCCTTCGGCCTTGAGCAGGGCCAGTGCCTTGTCCAGCTGATCCGCCGGCAGGGCGATGATCATGCCGACGCCGCAGTTGAAGGTGCGATACATCTCGTGGCGGGTGACGTTGCCTGCCTGTTGCAGCCAGCTGAACACCGCCGGCCACTGCCAGCTCTGCTCGTCGATGACCGCCTGGGTGTTGGCGGGCAGCACGCGCGGGATGTTCTCCCAGAAGCCGCCGCCGGTGATGTGGGACAGGGCGTGGATCTCGCACTCCTTGATAAGCTTGAGCACGGGCTTCACGTAGATGCGGGTCGGCTCCAGCAGGGCGTTGGCCAGGGTGGTATCACCCAGCGGCTGCTGCACGTCGGCCTTGGAGACTTCCAGGATCTTGCGAATGAGGGAGAAGCCGTTGGAGTGGGGACCGCTGGCGGCCAGGGCGATCAGGGCATCCCCTTCGCCAACCTTGCTGCCGTCGATGATCTCGCTCTTTTCCACCACGCCGACACAGAAACCGGCGATGTCGTAATCTTCCCCTTCATACATGCCAGGCATTTCGGCAGTTTCACCGCCGACCAGGGCACAGCCGGACTGTTCGCAGCCGGCGCCGATGCCGGTGACCACGGCAGCGGCAGTGTCCACGTCCAGTTTGCCGGTGGCATAGTAGTCGAGGAAGAAGAGGGGCTCGGCGCCCTGCACGATGAGGTCATTGACGCACATGGCGACCAAGTCGATCCCCACGGTGTCGTGCTTCTTCAGGTCGATGGCCAGACGCAGCTTGGTGCCCACCCCGTCGGTACCGGAGACCAGTACCGGTTCCTTGTAGCCAGCAGGGATTTGACACAGGGCCCCAAAGCCGCCAAGACCACCAAGGACTTCAGGACGACGAGTGCGTTTTGACACGCCCTTGATACGTTCAACCAGTGCATTGCCGGCATCGATATCTACGCCAGCATCCTTGTAGCTCAGTGAGGTTTTGTCAGTCACGCGTATTCCCCGTCATATAAAGAAGTGGAGGGTAAAATTCGGGGCGTATTCTACCAGCGGGCACGAAAAACCAGAAAGAAAATCGTTTGCGCGTTTTTGAATCGAAAAGCTCTACAAGCCGTGGCTTTTGTTGTATGATTCCGCGATTTTTTTGGCGCCGGTTAGAGGAGATAATAATGAAAGTCGTTGAAGTCAAACACCCCCTGGTCAAGCACAAGATCGGCCTGATGCGCGAAGGCGACATCAGCACCAAGCGTTTCCGTGAACTGGCCAAGGAAGTGGGCAGTTTGTTGACCTACGAAGCGACCTCTGACTTCGAAACCGAAAAAGTGACCATCGATGGCTGGAACGGCCCTGTGGAAGTCGACCAGATCAAGGGCAAGAAGGTCACCGTCGTGCCCATCCTGCGCGCCGGTCTTGGCATGATGGACGGCGTGCTGGAGCACATGCCGAGCGCCCGCGTCAGCGTGGTCGGTATCTATCGCGATGAAGAGACCCTGCAGCCTGTCCCCTACTTCGAGAAGATCGTCAGCAACATCGAAGAGCGTCTGGCCCTGGTCATCGACCCCATGCTGGCCACCGGCGGCTCCATGATCGCCACCATCGATCTGCTCAAGAAGAAAGGTTGCCAGTCCATCAAGGTGCTGGTGCTGGTTGCCGCGCCGGAAGGCATCAAGGCGCTGGAAGCCGCTCACCCGGACGTGGAGCTGTTCTGTGCCTCCATCGACCAGGGGCTGAACGAGAAGGGCTATATCGTCCCGGGCTTGGGTGATGCCGGCGACAAGATCTTCGGCACCAAGTAAGCATCACCCCATCGCCGCGCCCAAGGCGCGCAAACGGAGCCGGCACCCTGCCGGCTCCGCTGTTTCTCCCCCCCTTTGCTTGCTGCCATGCGCGCCTTGCCGCTACCATAAGCACCATCCCCCATTTCGAGAATCTTCTTTATGCTGAAACGCTTAGCGACTCTCCTCTGCTGCTGTCTGCCACTCGTGGTGTCGGCCGCCCAGGTAACCGACCTCTATCAGGGGAAGGCTCCCACCAGTGGCGACATGACGGCCGCCCAGTCCCAGGCGCTGGGAGATGTGCTCGTCAAGGTGACGGGCAAGCGCGATATCCTCACCCAGCCGGATGTGGTGAAGGCCCTGGCGGCGCCGGCGGATTACGTGCAGCAATACAGCTATCAGGACATCGGCTCGGTCAAGTTTCTCAAGGCGGATTTCAATGTGGCCAAGGTGAACGCCCTGGTCGGCCAGAGCAAGTTTGCCCTGCTGGGCCCGGTGCGGCCGCAGGTCGCCATCTGGCTGGTGGTCGACGAAGGGGAGCGGCGCATTCTGCCGGATCAGTCCGGCGATGGCTGGTCCGAGGCGCTGCGTGTTCAGACCCAGGCCATGGGGCTGCCGGTCAGTCTCCCGCTGATGGACTTGGATGACAATATGGCGGTCAATGCCACCGATGTCTGGGGCCGCTTTGCCGATCCCGTGCTCAAGGCGAGCCAGCGTTACGGCGCTGAAATGGTGGTGCTCGGCAAACTCACCCTTGAGGGGGAGGCCTGGAGCATCGACTGGGGTCTTTATGGGACCAAGCCGGGGGCGCAGGCAGGAGAGCTGAGCGAGCTGACCAAGGGCTCGGGTTCAGGTACCCAGGCCGAGGTGGCAAAGGGCTTTGCCGATGCCCTTGCCGGTTGGCTGGTGCAGCAGTACGGTACCCGTCTCTCCGGTGTCGCCTCCAGCCAGACCCTGGTGGTGGAGGGGCTGTCCGACATCGATGGCATGATCCAGATCCAGAAGCTGCTGCAGGGGATGGCAAGTGTCACCAAGGTGGCCATCGGCAAGCTGGAAGGGGACAAGGTGACCTTCAACCTCTCGCTGCAGGGGGACAAGGCCGAGCTGGTGAGGGGGTTGCAACTCGAGAGCCGCCTGCATCAGGTGGAAGACAACGAGAGCGGCCTGCGCTATCAATGGTCGCAGCCCTGATCCCGGGGAAGGATCCTGACCGCCCGGCATGGTCCGGGCGGTTCTCTATCTGCCCCGCTGGTGATACACTTGCCCGCAAATATCACAGTCAAAGCCCAACGAGTGAAGCAACCGGCCCAACTGTCTTTAGCCGTACAACTACCGGATGATGAAACTTTCGTCAGTTTTTATCCCGGCAACAACGCCCATCTGATCACCGCCCTCAAGAATGCGGCCATCGGTCAGGGCTCACCCTTCCTCTATTTCTGGGGAGCCAAGGGGTCGGGCCGCTCCCATCTGCTCCATGCCACCTGTGCCGAGGTCAACGCCCGCGACGCGGCGGCGGCCTATCTCTCCCTCGATCAGTTCGAACAGCTTGACCCCAGCATGCTCGATGCCCTGGAGAGCCTGCCCCTGGTCTGTCTCGACAGCCTGGAGGCGATCGCCGGCAACGCCCTGTGGGAGCGGGCCCTGTTCGACTTCTACAATCGCTGGAAGGAGAAGGGGGAGGGGACGCTCATCGTTACCGGCTGCAGCGCGCCACGCAAGCTGGGGCTGCAACTGCCGGATCTCGCGTCCCGTCTCGACTGGGGGGTGACCTTCCACCTCGACGAGCTGGACGACGAGGGCAAACTCAGCGCCCTGCAACTGCGCGCCGAGCTGCGGGGTTTCAAGCTGCCCATCGACGTGGGCCGTTTCCTGCTCAACCGCCTCTCCCGCGACATGCGCACCCTGCTTGCCACCCTCAATCGTCTCGACAACGCCTCCTTCCGTGCCAAGCGCAAGCTCACCATACCTTTCGTCAAAGAGATCCTCGAGCTCTGAAAACCTATCCCATTAGGCTATCTTATTCGCCATTTTGAACCTGGGCAGTGCTCGAAATCCTCACGTACTACAGTACGCTCCGGTTTCTGCGCGCTGTCCGTGTTCAAACTGCCTTCAACGATTACGCCTACTGGGATAGGTTAATAGGTTATAAGCCCCATAACGACAAACCCCGGGACTTGGCCGGGGTTTGTTTGCGAGCATTACACAGCTATCAGTGGAACTGATCTTCTTCGGTCGAGCCGGTCAGCGCGGTCACCGACGACTGGCCGCCCTGAATGACGGTGGTCACCTTGTCGAAGTAACCGGTACCCACTTCCTGCTGGTGTGCCACGAAGGTGTAGCCCCGCTCGGCGGCGGCGAATTCCGGCTGCTGCACCATCTCGACATAGTGCTTCATTCCCTCGCCACGGGCGTACTGGTAGGCCAGCTCGTACATGTGGAACCACATGTTGTGGATACCCGCCAGAGTGATGAACTGGTATTTGTAGCCCATGTCGGAGAGCTCCTGCTGGAAGCGGGCGATGGTGGCATCGTCCAGGTTCTTCTTCCAGTTGAAGCTCGGGGAGCAGTTGTAGGCCAGGATCTTGTCCGGGTACTGGGCCTTGATGGCCTCGGCAAATTTGCGCGCCTCGTCCAGATCGGGCTTGGCGGTTTCGCACCACACCATGTCGGCGTAAGGGGCGTAGGCCAGGCCGCGGGAGATGGCCTGCTCGATGCCGGCCTGCACCTTGTAGAAGCCCTCGCTGGTGCGCTCACCGGTCAGGAAGCCGGCATCGTAGGGGTCGGCATCCGTGGTCAGCAGATCCGCTGCGTTGGCGTCGGTGCGGGCGATGACCAGGGTGGTGGTACCGCAGACATCTGCCGCGAGGCGGGCTGCGATGAGCTTTTGCACCGCTTCCTGGCTCGGGACCAGTACCTTGCCGCCCATGTGGCCGCACTTTTTCACGGACGCGAGCTGATCTTCGAAGTGCACGCCGGCGGCGCCCGCTTCAATCATCCCCTTCATCAGTTCGAAGGCGTTCAGCACGCCGCCGAAACCGGCTTCCGCATCCGCTACTATGGGCAGGAAGTAGTCGATGAAGCCCTTGTCCTCTGGTCCAACCTTGTTGGCCCACTGGATCTGGTCTGCCCGGGCGAAGGAGTTGTTGATGCGCTCCACCACGGAGGGGACGGAGTTGGCCGGGTAGAGGGACTGATCCGGGTACATGGTGGAGGAGAGGTTGTTGTCCGCCGCCACCTGCCAGCCGGAGAGATAGATGGCTTCGATGCCGGCCTTGGCCTGTTGCACCGCCTGGCCGCCGGTCAGGGCGCCGAGGCAGTTTACATAGCCTTTCTTGGCGCCGCCGTGGATCAGCTCCCACAGTTTGTCGGCGCCGCGTTGGGCCAGAGTGTGTGCCGGCTGCAGGCTGCCACGCAGGTTCACCACGTCCTCGGCGCTGTAGCCGCGCTTGATCCCTTTCCAGCGGGGGTTTTCTGCCCAGTCTTTCTCGATAGCCTGGATCTGTTGCTCACGGGTCAGTGCCATATCAGTTCCCTCTTTCATTGATTTCACGTTTCCATTGACTTGTTATGGGGGCCGTTACCGGCCCGGGTCTCACAGCCGCTCGTAGCCGGGCAGCGTCAGAAAATCGATGAGTGTGTCGGCGCAGGTGATCTCGTCCATCAGGGCGCTTGCCTCGGCGAAACGGCCCGATTGCCAGCGGGCCTCGCCCACTTCGCCTCTGACCACCTCCTGCTCCTCGGCCAGCATCTGGCGGAACAGCGCCTTGGTCACTGCCTGACCGTTGGAGAGGGTCTTGCCGTGGCGGATCCACTGCCAGATGGAGGTGCGGGAGATCTCGGCGGTGGCGGCATCTTCCATCAGTCCGTAGATGGGCACGCAGCCATTGCCGTTGATCCAGGCTTCCAGGTATTGCAGGGCGACGCGGATATTGGTGCGCATGCCCGCCTCGGTGCGATCACCCTCACAGGGGGCCAGCAGATCGGCGGCCGTGATGGGGGCATCTTGCTCGCGCAGCACGCCGATCTGGTTCTGGGCACCCGCCGGAATGGTGGCGTTGAACACCGCCATGGCGGTATCGGCCAGACCGGGGTGGGCCACCCAAGTGCCATCGTGGCCGTTGTCGGCCTCGCGCTGCTTGTCCGCGTGCACCTTGGCAAACACCTGCTCGTTGACGGCCGCGTCCTTGGCCGGAATAAAGGCAGCCATGCCCCCCATCGCCAGCGCGCCGCGTTTGTGGCAGGTCTTGATAAGGAGTCGCGAATAGGCAGAGAGGAATGGCTTGTCCATGGTCACCACCTGACGATCCGGCAGGACGCGATCCGGGTGGTTTTTCAAGGTCTTGATATAGCTGAAGATGTAGTCCCAGCGACCGCAGTTGAGGGCGACGATGTGATCCTTCATCTGATAGAGCAGCTCGTCCATCTCGAATACCGCCGGCAGGGTTTCGATGAGCACGGTGGCCTTGATGGTACCGCGGGGCAGACCGAATTTGTCCTCGGTCCAGGCGAACACCTCGCTCCACCAGCGCCCTTCCAGATGGCTCTGCAGCTTGGGTACGTAGAAGTAGGGACCGGAGCCCTTGGCCAGCAACGCCTTGTGGTTGTGCAGGAAATAGAGGGCGAAGTCGAACAGGCCGCCGGGAATGGGGGCACCATCAAAGGTGACGTGCTTCTCCGGCAGATGCAGACCGCGAACCCGGCAGATGAGCACGGCCGGGTTGGGATTCAGGGTATAGGCCTTCCCCTCCGGGCTCTGGTAGGCAATGGTGCCGTTGACCGCATCGCGCAGGTTGATCTGGCCCTCGATCACCTTGTTCCAGGCCGGGGCCAGGGAGTCCTCGAAGTCGGCCATGAAGACCTTGACGTTGGCGTTGAGGGCATTGATCACCATTTTGCGCTCGACCGGGCCGGTGATCTCCACACGGCGGTCCTGCAGATCGGCGGGAATGCCGCGCACCGTCCACTCACCATCGCGAATATGGGCGGTCTCTGGCAGGAAGTCCGGCAACTCACCGCCATCGATACGGGCCTGGCGTGCGACTCGCTGCTTCAGCAGCTCATTGCGTTGGGGAGCGAAACGTTCCACCAGTTCGGACACCAGGGCCACCGCATCCGGCGTCAGGATCTGCGCGTAATCGGGAAGCATCTCGCCTTGAATGCGCAGGCGGGGGCTGCTGATGGTCTGGGCCGGTGCCGACATAGTGGGTACTCCTCCAAAAGTTACATTTTGAATTTATTAACTACGACTAACGTCTATATCCCTTTCTTTTAAACTCCCCATAACAGCGGGGTAACACGATTCATAAGGTGCAAAAGAATGGCGGATTCGTCAACTTGATTTTTAAAACAGGTGTTTTTTGATGATGGTTAAGATGCTGTTTTAAATTGATTTATGTGATTAGTGCAAAAGCTCTTTGCAGATGGTTATGCTCTTGGGTCGCCGGGGCGGCAGGGGGGAGAATTTCGGTAGAGGGGATGGGCTAAAAATGTAATTAATTACGTAATAAAATTACAAATGCAAAAACAAATCCCGACATTACTCCAAGCTTTGCAAAAACAGCTGTATGAAATGCCTTCGTTCAATCCAGCCTGCATGGGGGCTATGAAGTAACCGAGTAGTGAACTGGCGTTTAAAACTAAAATGTCAAATTGAGTCAAAATGGCGAAGGCGAACAGGAGAGAGGGAAATGACGAGCAATAACGTAGGTTTGTATCAAGACGTGTCCATGAAGGAGAGGGAGGTTGGAACGCAGGAGATGGTCAATTAAACTGATTTTTGAAGAAAAACTAGCATTTTGTCGTTATTTGCGGTGGCGGTCTGTTGGCCTGGGTCAAGGGCGGTGCCGGACAGCAAAACCGGCGTCTTGAACCGCACTATGGCACGGGCTCGTCTCAGTAATCTTCATCCGGGGCGGCGAGATCGATCACATCGAGGTGCACTGAACTGCCAAACCCGTGCTCTGCGGAATCGAGCTCGGAGGGCGTGGGGGAGATCAGGGGCTGAACGGGCTGGGAGTCAGCAGCTTGGGTCATGGATGCTTGCCTCATTGATTGCAAGCCGGTCGGTGATTCCATCACCCTAGTGTCCACCTCCCTGTTTTTATGGCCGGCGGAAAAGTTGCGTATCCTAGCGGCACTTTATGAAAGCTTCAAGTGGTTCTGTATAAAATTCATGCCAATAAAAAGCGGCGACCCGATGAACGGGGGAGGCGAGAGGAAAAGAGGCAAGCGTCGGGCGTGCAGGCAAAAAAATAGCCCAGTCGTTTGACTGGGCTATTTTCGGGGAATTTGGTCGGTGTGAGAGGATTCGAACCTCCGACCCTCTACACCCCATGCAGATGCGCTACCTGGCTGCGCTACACACCGACGGAGTCAGCTCGGCTGACGGGGAGGAAGTCTAATCGGATGATATGGCGGGCGCAACTCCTTTTTTATCAGGGAGATGCCGACTGCTTCTTTATTGTTCAGCCAAGATGCAACTTGGGCCCCGGCCGGAGTTTTGGCATAATCGCCGCCCCCTTAGGCGGGCACAGGGTGGCGAACACCCAACTCGGGGCGTTCCGATGTCGCCGGGGCCTTTGGCCTCTCTTTCATTGACAGCATCTTCTGCCGTGGGCTACCGGCTACCGGTCAGCGCGAGGGGGAAGGGGCCCGGTGTGCCCAGGGCCGGGACGCAGCAATCCGGGAGTGCGCGGCCGATGCCGTGCAGGGGCCAGGCAAGCCGACATCATATCGACGAGAGGATCAGGGCGTGAAACCATCTGAAGTTGCAGCACAGATCAGCCAGCGCGAGCAGGACGAACGCTGGATGCGCCATGCCATGGCCCTGGCAGCCAGGGCAGAGGGGATAGGCGAGATCCCGGTGGGCGCCGTGCTGGTGCTGGGGGACAAGATAGTGGCAGAGGGGTGGAATCGTTCCATCAGCGAGCACGACGCCTGCGCCCATGCCGAGGTGATGGCGCTTCGGGAAGCGGGCAAGCAGCTTGAAAACTATCGCCTGCTCGACACCACCCTCTATGTGACGCTGGAGCCCTGCTGCATGTGTGCCGGCGCCCTCATCCACAGCCGGGTCAAGCGGGTGGTCTATGGTGCCCGGGATTTGAAGACGGGGGCGGCAGGTTCTGTGTTCGACATCCTGCTGGATCCCCGCCACAACCACCAGGTGGCACTGACGGGGGAGGTACTCGCCGACGCCTGCTCGGCCCAGCTGTCGGATTTCTTCAAACGGCGCCGCGCCGAGAAGAAGGCGGCCAGACTCGCCGCGAAAGAGGCGCTTCCTCAAGATGACAGCGGGGCCTGATGGCCCCGTTTGCTTTTTTTCACTGCCAGACCGGCGGCCTGCTTCCCACCGAATATCAACTGCCACCCCTGCGATGAAGCCCGCGCTCTTTGCCGCTGTTGATGTAACAAAACTGTCATGCATCCGCCATATAATGCCGCCAAGCCTAGCTCACATTGAGGTCTTGCATGTCATCGGAATCGTTAAATCTGGTCATGGCGGGCAGTCGAAAACGCCGGATCAAGGATAAATTGGCCAAATATGGCGTCACCACAGGGGGAGCCCTGGTGCTGGTGGCGCTGTTGCTTATCTTCTTCTACCTGCTTTATGTGGTGAAGCCCATCTTCAATGGCGCCAGCATGGAGAGCACCGCTTCCTTCACTCTGCCCATCAAGGGCAAGACCGCCTGGCTCGGGGTCGAGGAGCAAAACGAGATAGGTTACCGCTTCAGCGACCTGGGGAAGGTCAAATTCTTTGCCGTGCAACCGGATGGCAAGATCAAGACCGGACAGGTGATTGGCGAGGCGCAGGTGAACGGCGAGATCACGGCGGTCGCGCCGCCTGCGCCGGGCCAGAAACTCATCGCCTATGGGTTTGCCAACGGCAAGGCTCAGGTGGTGCAACCCTATTTCAAGATCTCCTATCCCAATGACGTTCGCGTCATTGAGCCCAGCCTGCAATATCCCTTCGGCGAGACCCCCGTGGTGATCGATCCCCAGGGCAAGGCGCTGACGCGCATGGTCTTCGAGGCGACCAAGGACAAGATGGCGACCGCGGCCGTGACCGAAGATGGTCGTGGTGTGCTGATGGTGATGAGCGGCGAGGAGAATTTCCTCTCCGGCGAAATCGAGTGGAGCAGCCAGACCTACACCATTCCGTCCCTGCCACGCCATGTTGACCAGATGCTGCTGACCCCGAACCTGCGCCTGTTGTTCGTGCGCGAGGGCAACCGCCTGTCGGTCTATGACATCCACAACCTGAGCGACATCTCCCTGCGCAATGTCATGGAGATCAACGCCCCCAATGCCAGCGTGACCCAGGTGGCCCTGCTCTCCGGTGCGTCCTCCCTGCTGGTGGGCAACGACAACGGCGTCATCTCCCAGTGGTTCGAGGTGGCAAAGGATGGCAAGCGCCAGTTCACCCAGATCCGTGACTTCAAGGGTGACGCGCCGGTCGCCCTGCTGACCCCCGAGCACTTTCGCAAGGGCTTCATCAGCGCAGGCAGCGACGGCACCATCAACTTCTTCCATGCCACCGGCGAAGCCAAGCTGCTTGGCGAGAAGATTGACGGGGGCAACCTGGCTGCCGTTGCCATCTCTCCTCGCCACAACCTGCTGTTGACCCAGCAGGGGGATGACTTCAAGGTCTTTGACGTCGAGAACGATCACCCCGAGGTAACCTGGTCTGCCCTCTGGCAACAGGTGTGGTATGAAGGCTATCCCGAGCCCCAGTACGTGTGGCAGTCCACCTCCGCCAGCAACGACTTCGAAGCCAAGCTGAGCCTGGTGCCCCTGGTGTTCGGTACCTTGAAAGCCTCCTTCTATGCCATGGTGTTCGCGGTGCCCCTGGGTGTCGCCGGAGCCATCTATACCGCCTACTTCATGTCGGCGGGGCTGCGCAAATACGTCAAGCCGACGGTGGAGATCATGGCGGCGCTGCCGACCGTCATCCTCGGCTTCCTGGCGGGTCTGTGGCTCGCTCCCATCATCGAAGGGGCCCTGCCCGGGGTGATCCTGCTGCTGATCCTGCTGCCCATGGGTATGCTGCTCACCGCCCTGGTGTGGAATTATCTGCCGGAGCGCGGCCGCACCTGGCTGCCGGAAGGCTGGCACGCCATTCTGCTTATCCCTGTGCTGCTGTTCATCGGTTGGGGCGCTTTCGCCTTGAGCCCCATCATCGAGAACGCCTTCATGCACGGTGATTCGCGCATCTGGCTGACCCACGACATGGGCATCAAGTTTGACCAGCGCAACTCCCTGGTGGTTGGTATTGCCATGGGCTTTGCGGTCATCCCCACCATCTTCTCCATCGCCGAAGACGCGGTCTTCTCGGTGCCCAAGCACCTGACCCAGGGCTCGCTTGCGCTGGGGGCGACCCCGTGGCAGACCCTGAGCCGGGTGGTGATCCTCACCGCGAGCCCGGGCATCTTCTCGGCGGTGATGATGGGCCTTGGCCGCGCCGTGGGCGAGACCATGATCGTGCTGATGGCCACCGGCAACACCCCCATCATGGACTTTTCCATGTTCCAGGGGTTGCGGACCCTGGCGGCGAACATCGCGGTGGAGATGCCGGAATCGGAAGTGGGCAGCTCCCACTACCGGGTGCTCTTCCTCGCCGCCTTCGTGCTGTTTGTGTTCACCTTCTTGTTCAATACCCTGGCCGAATTCGTCCGCCAGCGGTTGCGTGAAAAGTACAGCTCTCTGTAAGGACTAAGGAATCGACAATGGGTAAGTGGTTTAAATCGGGGGCCCCCTGGATCTGGATGACGGGGGGCGCCGTCAGCCTGAGTCTGGTGGCCGTACTGGGTCTGTTGTTGCTGATTGGCTGGCGTGGTCTGGTCTATTTCTGGCCCCATCCCATCTATGAGTGGCAACTTGAAGATGCAAGCGGCAACAAGAGCGTCCTGATTGGCGAGATCAACGACCGGGAGCTGGTGCCGGTGGAGCGCCTGCGCGCCGCAGGCCAGGCGCTGGAAGGGGAGGATCGCGAAGAGATTACCCGTTATCTGGTCAAGACCGGCAACCGGGAGTTCGTGGACCTCGATTTTCGCTGGGTGCTGGAGACCGATATCAAATCGCGCGCCCAGCCGGCGGAGCTCGCCATGGTGGAACGCGCCACCAACGGCAACTTCTATGGTTACATCACCTCGGTGAAGGAAGATGGCCAGGAGCTGACCACGGAACTGCATCCCGCCTTGCAGCGGGTGCTGGCCCGTGCCAACGGCCTCTCAAGCCAAGCCAACGACCTGCAAAAAGGGGCCATCGGCAGCATCAACTACCAGCTGGAGCGCCTGCGCCTGAAAGAGCGCAAGGCCGAGCTGGATGACAAGCTGACCGATCAGCTTAAAGCCGAGCTGGCGAGCGAGCGTCAGGCGCTCAACGACCGTTACCAGGTGCTGGAGAAAGAGCTCTTCTCCCTGCGTACCCAGGCGGACAGAGACAGCATCACCGTCAAGGACATGCGCGGCGAGCTGGTGACCATGCCCATGTCCCGGGTGCTGGATGTAGTCTGGCCCAACGACATGAGCCTGATGGCCAAGGTGGGTCACTGGTTCCACCAGATTGGCAAGTTCGTCTCCGATGACCCTCGGGAGGCGAACACCGAGGGTGGCGTCTTCCCGGCCATCTTCGGCACCGTCTTCATGGTGATCCTGATGGCCATCATCGTGACCCCGCTCGGGGTGGTGGCGGCGGTCTACCTGCACGAGTACGCGGGCAAGAACAGCCTGACCAAGATCATCCGCATCGCGGTGATCAACCTGGCGGGGGTACCCTCCATCGTCTACGGCGTGTTTGGTCTGGGCTTCTTCGTCTACACCCTGGGGGGCAGCATCGACCGCCTCTTCTACCCGGAAGCGCTGCCGAGCCCGACCTTCGGCTCCCCTGGTGTCATCTGGTCGGCGCTGACCCTGGCCATCCTGACCCTGCCGGTGGTGATCGTCTCCACCGAAGAGGGGCTGGCCCGGATCCCGAGCACCATTCGCCAGGGTTCGCTGGCGCTGGGTGCCACCCAGGCCGAGACCCTCTGGCGCATCGTGCTGCCCATGGCCAGCCCGGCCATCATGACCGGCCTTATCCTGGCGATTGCCCGTGCGGCGGGCGAGGTGGCGCCGCTGATGCTGGTGGGGGTGGTGAAGCTTGCTCCCACGTTGCCGATGGACGGCAACTTCCCGTACCTGCACGTGGAGCGCAAGTTCATGCACCTGGGCTTCCACATCTATGACGTGGGCTTCCAGAGCCCGAACGTCGAGGCGGCGCGTCCTCTGGTCTACGCCACCTCCTTCCTGCTGGTGACGGTGATCGTCGGCCTCAACCTGACGGCGATCGGTATTCGTAACCACCTGCGCGAGAAATTCCGGTCGCTGGAACATTAATCCAGCCATTACAGAGACGGGCAGGGGTCTTCCCTGCCAACCAGATATTCCGGCAGCGGGCAAGACGTTTGCCCGCTGCCACCAAGAGAATTTGAGGTAAACAGATGATCAACGTAACACCGAGTTCGGCCCCGCACACCGCCACCGACCTGCTCAACCTGACCCCGGAGCAGACTGCGCTGGAGGTGAAGGATCTCAACCTGTACTACGGCAACAAGCAGGCGCTGTTCAACGTCAACATGAAGATCCCCAAGGGTCAGGTCACCGCCTTCATCGGCCCGTCCGGTTGCGGCAAGTCCACTTTGCTGCGCTGCATCAACCGGATGAACGATCTGGTGGAGATCTGCCGCATCGAGGGGGAGATCCAACTGCACGGCCACAACATCTATGACAAGAGCGTGGATGTCTCCGCCCTTCGCCGTCAGGTGGGCATGGTGTTCCAGCGCCCCAACCCCTTCCCCAAGTCCATCTACGAGAACGTGGTCTACGGCCTGCGCCTGCAGGGCATCAATGACCGCCGTACCCTGGACGAGGCCGCCGAGCGTTCCCTGCGCGGTGCCGCCCTGTGGGAGGAGGTGAAGGATCGTCTGCACGACAACGCCTTCGGCCTCTCCGGTGGTCAGCAGCAGCGTCTGGTGATTGCCCGTGCCATCGCCATCGAGCCGGAAGTGCTGCTGCTCGATGAACCGACCTCGGCGCTGGACCCCATCTCCACCCTCACCATCGAGGAGCTCATCAACGAGCTCAAGAGTCAGTTCACCGTGGTGATCGTGACCCACAACATGCAGCAGGCGGCGCGGGTCTCGGATCAGACCGCGTTCATGTACATGGGGGAACTCATCGAGTACTCGAATACCAACACCATCTTCACCACCCCGGCCAAGAAGAAGACCGAAGACTACATTACCGGTCGTTACGGCTAAGGGATGCCGCTGATTGAGATGAGCAAGATGAGCAAGATGAGCATCAACAAACAGATTGGCAGTCAGTTCAACGGCTAAGGCATAATCGGAGCAACAAGGATTACTGGTATGGACAATATGAACCTCAACAAACACATCTCCGGTCAGTTCAATGCCGAGCTTGAGAGCGTGCGCAACCAGGTACTGGTGATGGGGGGGCTGGTGGAGAAGCAACTCACCGACGCCATCGCCGCCATCCATGGCCAGGATCTGGATGCGGCGCGCAAGATCGTGGCCAACGACCACAAGGTCAACGCCATGGAAGTGGCGATCGACGAGGAGTGCACCCGCATCATCGCCAAGCGTCAGCCCACCGCGTCCGACCTGCGGCTGGTGATGGCCATCATCAAGACCATCACGGATCTGGAGCGGATTGGCGACGTGGCGGACAAGATTGCCCGCATGCTGACCGACAACGCCAACAAGCCGCAGCCGCCGCTGGTGTCGCTGGAGAACATGGGGCGTCGCACCATCAAGATGCTCCACGACGTGCTCGACGCTTTCGCCCGCATGGATTTGGATGCAGCCCTGGCGGTCTACAAGGAAGATGACAAGGTGGATCGGGAGTACGAGTCCATCATCCGCGAGCTGATGACCTACATGATGGAAGATCCCCGCACCATCCCCCAGGTGCTCAACGTGCTCTGGGCGGCACGGGCCATCGAGCGGGTCGGCGATCGCTGCCAGCACATCTGCGAGTACATCGTCTACTACGTCAAGGGCAAGGATGTGCGTCACACCAAGGCCGATGACCTGAGCGATCTGCTGGGCAAGGGCTGATGGGGCGCCTTGGGTGGAGCTCCCGTCGCGGCTGCACGACGGGAATCCAACCCTGATTGAATAAAAAGGCGCTTTGAGCGCCTTTTTCATTGCATGTCACGGCAGTTCAAGATAACGCCACCCAGCGGGCGCTTTTCTGCTAGAATATGGCCCCTGTGTGAGTCCCGGATGGAGTCACGGTCCGGTTTCCCGGGCCCAGTTTGCCGTCTTGTGCTAAGGCGGCTGTAGCAATAGGTTAATCATGAGTTTTGCCGATAGTTTGTTCTTTCTGATGCTGCTGGTCGCCGGCAGCGTGTTCTTCTCACTCTCCGAGATCTCCCTTGCCGCCTCCCGCAAGATCAAGTTGCAGGTGATGGCCGACGAGGGCAACCGCCACGCCGAGAAGGTGCTGGCATTGCAGGCCCAGCCGGGCAACTTCTTTACCGTGGTGCAGATAGGCCTCAATACCGTCGCCATCCTCGGTGGTATCCTGGGGGAATCCGCCCTCAATCCCGCCATCAGAGAGCTGATTGCTGGCTTCTACCAGGGGCCCTGGCTCGGCCAGATTAGCTCTGCGGCCTCGTTCGTCTTCGTCACCGGCATGTTCATCCTGATAGCGGATCTGATGCCCAAGCGCCTTGCCATGACCATGCCCGAGCGGATCGCCGTGGTGGTGGTGCGTCCCATGATGCTGTGCGTCACCTTGCTGATGCCGTTGGTGTGGCTGTTCAACGGCATGGCCAACGGCCTGTTCCGGCTGATGCGCATCTCCATGGTGCGCAACGACGAGATCACCTCCGACGATATTTATGCGGTGATGGATGCAGGTGCCGAAGCCGGTGTCATCCAGCGCGAGGAGCACCAGCTCATCGAGAACGTGTTCGAGCTCCAGTCTCTGGGTGTCACTTCCGCCATGACGGCGCGGGAGAGCCTCATCTACTTCACCCTGCAAGAGGGGGAGGAGAGCATCAAGGCGAAGATCGCCGAGCACCCCCACAACAAGTTCCTGGTGTGCGACCACAACCTCGACAGCATCAAGGGGTTCGTGGATGCCAAGGAGCTGCTGATCCGCGTCATCAGCGGCCAGAGCATCGATCTCAACAGCGGCTCCCTGGTGCAGAACGTCATCATCATTCCCGACACCCTCAACCTCTACGAGGCAATGGAGTACTTCAAGAACCATCGCGGCGATTTTGCGGTGGTGATGAACGAATACGCCCTGGTGGTGGGCATCGTCACCATGAATGACCTGATGAGTACCGTCATGGGGGAGTGGGCCACCCACGTGGTGGAAGAGCAGATCGTCCAGCGGGACGAGAACTCCTGGCTGGTGGACGGGGTGACCCCCATCTCCGACGTGATGCGCGCCTTCGACATCGAGGAGTTCCCGGAAAACCAGAATTACGAGACCATCGCCGGTTTCATCATGTACATGCTGCGCAAGATCCCCAAGCGCACCGACTCGGTCAAATATGCCGGTTACAAGTTCGAAGTGGTGGACATCGACAGTTACAAGATTGACCAGTTGCTGGTCACCCGGGTAGAACCTGCGAGCAATGAGAAGCCCGCTCAGGAATCCTAAAGGAGTTCGTTAGCAATCATGAAGATGAAGACTCATTCCCGTGCGCTGGCCTGTGTGGCGCTCGCCCTGGCACTGGGTGCCTGCAGCCAGAGCGCACCGCGCAAGCCGGTGACGCCTGCCAAACCCGTTACCCCCGAGCCTGCCGTGGTGGTCCCGCAGCAGGATCCCGATGCGGTGGTGCAAAGCGCCGTGGCAGAGCCCAGCCCGGTGTTCGACGAGGAGTATCACGGCCCGGATCAAGGGTCGCTTGAATCGGTCACCGCCCTGTTTGCCCGGGGTTACATCGAATCCGCCATGCGGGAGACCATGCTGGCGGCGGTGCACAGCGACTATCCGCTGCTCGGCATGCGGGACGTGCGTCTCACTGACCCTGTTGCCAAGTTCCTCACCTCGGCCCAGGCCCGCACCACGGCCCACGACTACCTCTATGCCGGGGTGCAGCGTCGGCTGGGCCGCCCGCTCAGCCCCGCCCAGTGGGAGCAAATCTGGCAGGGCTATCCCCAGCAGGGCCGGGTCTCCGACTGGGTCAAGCAGACCAAGCGGGTGCTGGCCGGGCGCTGAGTCCCTCTGGTTATCGGCGGCTGTGCCCGCCTTGATCCCCTGTTTCACAAGAGGTCACCCCCCGGGGTGGCCTCTTGTCGTTTCAGTGCCTGGCCAGGTGATGCCTGTGCCGGGGAGACCTCCCTTTGCCGCCATCATACTGAGCTTGCCCGGATTTGTTCGTAGCCCCCGATTGCCTCTTGTTCTACTTTGGGTCATGATATTTGGGATTTCTAGCCGTCTAGATGTTTTGATGGCTTAATGTGGTTTCACACAATAAACACCCGTCATGGCGGGGAGACGCAGAGAGACAGAGATGGACAAGCAGGATTTGTGGGTACTCGATGGCGGTATGGGCCGTGAACTGGCGCGGCGTGGTGCGCCGTTCCGTCAACCGGAGTGGTCGGCACTGGCGTTGATGGAAGCGCCCGAGACGGTGCGCGAGGTACACCAGGCCTATGCGACGAGCGGTGCCCGGGTGATCACCACCAACAGCTATGCCCTGGTGCCCTTCCATATCGGTGAGGCACGCTTTGCCGCCCAAGGGGAGGCACTTGCAGCCCTGGCCGGGCAACTGGCCCGAGACGTGGCCGACGAGCAGGGGGGAGCCGTCAAGGTGGCCGGCTCATTGCCGCCGCTCTTTGGCTCCTATCGTGCGGACCTCTATCAAGCCGAGCGGGTGAGCGAGCTGGCGACACCGCTTATCCGGGCCCTGTCACCCCATGTGGATCTCTGGCTGGCGGAGACCATGAGCCTCATCGCCGAGCCCCTGGCCCTCAAGGCCCTGCTGCCCGAGGACGGCAAGCCGTTCTGGGTCTCCTTTACTCTGGAAGACGAGGCGCCGGGCAGTGAGCCCACCCTGCGCTCCGGCGAGCGGGTGGCGGATGCCGTGACCGCGTTGGCGTCGGCCGGGGTGGATGCCATCCTGTTCAACTGCTGCCAGCCCGAGGTGATTGAAGGGGCGCTCAAGGTGGCCGTCGCCGCGTTGCAGGTTCAGGGGCGCACCGACGTTCGCCTCGGCGCCTATGCCAACGCCTTCCCGCCCCAGCCCAAGGAGGCGACTGCCAATGACGGTCTGGACGAGATCCGTGGCGATCTGGGGCCGCTGGATTACCTCGGCTGGGCCGAGCGCTGGCGCAGAGCCGGGGCAAACCTCATCGGCGGCTGCTGCGGCATCGGCCCGGAACACATCGAGGCGCTGGCCAGCCGGCTGCGTTAAGGAGCGCCCATGAAAGAGAGCAAGATCGGGCTCTGGTCCCTCACTGCGCTGGTGTTCAGCTCCATGGTGGGGGCCGGCATCTTCAGCCTGCCCCAGAACATGGCCGATGTGGCGGGCGCTCGCGCCGTGCTGATCGGCTGGGCCGTCACCGGGGTCGGCATACTGGCGCTGGCCATGAGCTTCCTCTACCTGTCGCGGCTCAAACCCGAGCTCGACAGCGGCATCTACAGCTATGCCCGGGCAGGCTTTGGCGAGCTGGTGGGGTTCTTCTCCGCCTGGGGATACTGGCTCTGTGCCACCATCGGCGTGGTGGGTTATCTGGTGATCGCCTTCGCGGCGCTGGGCAGCTTCGTCGACACGCCGGAGCGGGTCTGGTTTGGCGAGGGCAACACCCTGGCGGCCTTCATCGGCGAGTCCTGCATCCTCTGGGCGGTGCACCTGCTGGTGGCCCGAGGCGTACAGCAGGCGGCCCTGTTCAATCTGGTGGCGACCCTGGCCAAGAGCCTGCCGCTGCTGCTGTTCATCCTGTTCGCCTGCTACTGGTTCGATCCGGTCACCTTTGCGGCGGATCAGGAGGGCAGCACCCTGGCGGTACCGGTCTCCGAGCAGGTGCGCAACACCATGCTCATCACCCTCTGGGTCTTCACCGGCATCGAAGGGGCAGCGGTGCTCTCGGCCCGGGCGAGAAACAAGCGGGACGTGGGCACCGCCACCGTGCTCGGTGTGGTACTGGCGCTGCTGCTCTATGTGCTCATCTCGGTGCTGGCGCTCGGAATATTGAGCCGCCCGGAGCTTGCGGCCCTGCCCAACCCCTCCATGGCGGGACTGATGGCCCAGATGACGGGTTCCTGGGGCAAGCTGCTCATCAGCGCCGGCCTCATCGTGTCGGTGCTCGCCTCCTACGTGAGCTGGACCCTCTTCTCGGCCGAGGTGCCGTTCAGCGCGGCGCGTCACGGGGCCTTCCCGGCCATCTTCCGGCGCCAGAACGACAACGGAACCCCCATCGCCTCGCTCTGGCTTACCAGCCTGACGGTGCAGGGCTGTCTGCTGCTGGTGTGGCTGCTTGGCAAGGGCTACACCAACCTGCTGCTCATCTCCACCTCCATGATCCTGGTGCCCTACCTGCTCATCGGCCTCTTCCTGCTCAAGCTGGTCTTCGGTGGCAAGGGGGGGCAGGGCCGCGGCCTGATGCGGGTGGTGGCGCTGGTGTCGAGCGGTTATGGTTTCTGGCTGCTCTACGCCGCCGGGGTGGAGTACCTGCTGCTGTCGCTTCTGCTCTACGGGCCGGGTCTGCTGCTGTTTCTCTACAGCCGTCGCCAGCTCGGCGCCGAACAGCGGCTCAGCGGGCGCGAACGGCTGCTGGCCGGGGTGACGCTGCTGAGCCTGATCCCCGCCGTCTGGTCCTTCGTTCACGTCTGACCCGGGGGTTGTCCCTGTCATGAAAAAGAGCGCCCCTGGGCGTAATGCCGATCAGTTAAGGATCCATTGACCGATCCTCAGGCTGTGTAAGAATCCGAAACTCCTTGTTGGGTTTCGGATTTTTTTATGCGTATCGACCAAGCTCTCGACTTCATTCACGCCTGTCCT